>JAUWME010000029.1 GCA_030613285.1 Candidatus Zymogenus sp.
CTTTTCTTTTACCCTTAACATCCTTTCCGTAAGAAACTATTCCATCAATTTCGCTGATAACGGCAAATTCTTTTGGCTTTCTGGCCTCGAAGAGTTCTGTCACTCTGGGAAGACCCCCTGTGATATCTTTTGTCTTTGTTGTCTCTCTGGGGATTTTTGCCAGCACATCCCCGGCATCTACCCTATCCCCTTCAGACTTCATAATATGCGCCCCCACTGGCATGAAATAGCGTGCCATGGCACTGGATCCGGGGAGTCTATATGTTCTGCCCTGCTCGTCTTTAATTGAAACACGGGGTCTCGCATCGGGGTCTTTGGATTCTACAATAACCTTTCTGGACAGGGAGGTTACGACATCCAACTGCTCCTGCATTGTTACCCCTTCAATGATATCGCCATATTTTAAAATTCCCTCAACCTCTGTCAATATCGGCAATGTATACGGGTCCCATTCAGCGATCATCTGACCTGCCTTGACCATTTCGCCATCATCCACAAGAAGTTTGGAACCGTAGTTCAAGGGATAACGTTCTCTTTCTCTGCCACTTTCATCTTGAATAATTATCTGGCTGTTTCTGTTCATAACGATGGAGTGGCCCTCCTTCGCTTTTACGATGTTCAAATTAACGAATTTAATTTTCCCATCATTTTTGTTCTCAAGGGTTGTTTGTTCTGAGCGTCTGGAGGCTGTACCACCGATGTGGAAAGTTCTCATGGTGAGCTGTGTTCCCGGCTCACCGATAGATTGTGCTGCAATAACTCCTACGGCCTCTCCAATGTTGACCCTTTCCCCCCGTGCGAGATCTCGGCCGTAACATTTTACGCAAATTCCCCGTTCTGTACGACAGGTTAAGACCGAGCGGGTCACCACCCTCTCCAAACCAGCCTCTTCGATCTTCTCCACCAATTCCTCATCTATTTCCTCGTTGGCCTTAACGAGTATCTCGTCTGTAAAAGTATCTTTAATGTCGTTTAATGCGACCTTTCCAAGAATTCTATCTCCAACCGGCTCGATTATCTCGCCTCCCTCCACCAAAGAAGTTACCTCAATACCTCTTATGGTACCGCAATCCTCTTCGGTTATAATAACGTCTTGTACAACATCAACGAGACGTCTTGTAAGGTAGCCGGAGTTCGCTGTCTTTAGGGCAGTATCTGCAAGGCCTTTTCTTGCTCCATGTGTAGAGATAAAATATTGCAGAACCGTTAGCCCTTCTCGGAAATTTGCCGTAATTGGCGTTTCGATTATCTCGCCTGAAGGTTTGGCCATAAGACCTCGCATCCCGGCAAGCTGTCTTATCTGTTGCTGGGAGCCCCTGGAACCAGAATCCACCATCATGTGAATCGAGTTGAAACTTGGGATTTTGATATTGTCGCCTTTTTCGTTTTTTACAACATCGTAAGCTAATTCATTGGTCATCTCTTGGGCGACTTCTTCGGTAACATCGGCCCAAATATCGATAACCTTGTTGTAGCGCTCCCCATCTGTTATGAGTCCATCGGTGTATTGCTGCTCTACCTTCAGAACTTCTCCTCTGGCGTATTCTAAAAGTTCTTGTTTGTTAGGGGGAATTCTCATGTCTTTGATTGAAATAGATATCCCCGCCTCGGTAGCATATTTGAAACCGAAGTCTTTAAGTCTGTCCGTCAGAATTACCGTGCTTTTATTGCCCGCATTTCTATAACAGTTATCAATAAGTTCGGCAACTTCTCTCTTTGACATAACCGTATTAATATTACTAAATGGGATTTCTTCCGGAATGATTTCATAAAGGAGACATCTTCCGACAGTTGTGTCTATGATCTTGCCATCAATCCTAACCTTTATCTTTGCCTGCAAATCAACTTCGTTTGCATCAAAAGCAACCCTGACCTCATCCAAGTCTGCAAATGTTTTATTTTCACCCTTGGCACCCTCACTACTCCTTGTAGCGTAGTATAGTCCCAAGACGATATCCTGACTGGGCACGATGATTGGTTTGCCGTTCGCTGGTGTCAAGATGTTGTTGGTACTCATCATCAACACCCTCGCTTCCACCTGGGCTTCAATTGAGAGGGGGATATGAACCGCCATCTGATCGCCATCAAAGTCTGCATTGAAGGCAGCGCAAACAAGGGGATGGAGTTGAATGGCCTTGCCTTCGATTAGAATCGGCTCGAAGGCCTGAATTCCCAGACGATGCAAAGTGGGTGCACGGTTTAGGAGGATCGGGTGTTCCTTTATCACATCCTCCAGAATATCCCAAACCTCTGGGCGTTCGGCCTCCACCGCCTTCTTTGCGCTCTTTATTGTGGAGACGTACCCTCGCTCCTCCAACTTTGCATAAATAAAAGGCTTAAAAAGCTCGACAGCCATCTTCTTGGGAAGTCCGCATTGATTAAGCCTTAATTCCGGCCCAATAACAATTACGGATCTGCCTGAATAATCCACTCGCTTTCCAAGAAGATTTTGTCGGAACCTCCCCTGTTTTCCCTTAAGCATATCGGAAAGGGATTTTAGGGGTCTCTTGTTTTGGCCCGTAATGGCCCTACCCCTGCGTCCATTATCAAAAAGCGCATCCACGGACTCCTGGAGCATCCTTTTTTCGTTTTGAATTATAATGCCGGGTGCGTTAAGCTCCTGAAGACGCTTGAGCCTGTTGTTTCTGTTTATTACTCTCCGATACAAATCGTTTAAATCAGACGTGGCAAACCTGCCCCCATCCAGCGGGACAAGGGGCCTCAAGTCCGGCGGAATGACAGGGATGCACTCCATGACCATCCATTCCGGACGGTTTTCGGAATGCAAAAAGGCCTCAATTACCTTTAATCTCTTTGATATTTTTTTAAGTTTTGCCTCAGAGCTTGTTTCGATCATATCTCTTCTTAACTCTTCGGCAAGCTTTGCGATATCAACTTCTTTTAGGATGTCCCTGATTGCCTCAGCGCCGATCCCCACATCGATATCACCATATTTTTCTTTGACCCGCCTTAGTTGTTCATCGCTAAGGAGATCCCATTTGGCAAGGGGCGAGTCTTTTGGGTCTTTGACAATATAATTCTCGAAATAGAGAATCCTCTCCATGTCTTTTAGGCTTATATCAAGAACTGTTCCAATACGCGAGGGGAGGCTCTTTAAAAACCAAATATGGGTCATGGGCGTTGCCAGCTCAATGTGGCCCAACCTCTCCCTTCTTACCTTTGATTGGATAACCTCCACACCACATTTTTCGCACACTACCCCGCGGTGTTTCATGCGCTTATATTTGCCGCAATTACACTCGTAATCCTTTGTGGGGCCAAAGATTTTTGCGCAAAAAAGGCCGTCCCTCTCAGGTTTAAAAGTTCTGTAATTTATTGTCTCTGGTTTTTTTACTTCGCCATGAGACCACGACCTAATTTTATCTGGTGAAGCAAGAGAAATCTTCACATATTCAATATCGATCGGGTCTTTCGGTTTTTCAAAATAACTAAAATTGTCGTCCAAGACTACACCTCTCTTTAGAGATTAAGTAGTTTAATCCTTTTTCTTTTCCCTCTCATGAAGCTCCATGTCAAGCCCCAAGCTCTGCATCTCTTTTACCAACACGTTGAAAGATTCGGGGAGCCCGGGCTCCAGATACTGTTCATTCTTCACAATCGACTCGTACATCTTATTTCTTCCAGTAACATCGTCTGATTTTACTGTCAGATATTCCTGTAGGGAATACGCAGCGCCATAGGCCTCCATCGCCCACACTTCCATCTCTCCCAAACGCTGTCCTCCAAACTGGGCCTTTCCACCAAGGGGTTGCTGCGTTACAAGCGAGTATGGGCCAATTGAGCGGGCATGAATCTTGTCGTCCACAAGATGGTGAAGTTTGAGAATATACATATATCCCACCGTAACATCTTGACGAAAACGCTCGCCCGTACGGCCGTCGTAAAGGGTGGTCATGCCGGTGTCGGGGAGACCCACACTCGACAATGCGTTGGATACATCAACCTCTGTAGCTCCCCCAAAAACGGGAGTTGATATATAAACACCATCCCTGAATTTCAACGCAATGTTCTTTATCTCCTCCTCAGAAAGACCATCTACATAGTCGTGCATTGTCCCGATGGAAAATATTGACTTCAATTTTTCTCTCAGGGCAGAAACTGAAAAGTTTTTTTCAATAATCTCATTAATCTTGCTTCCCATCTCACCTGTGGCCCAGCTGAGATGAGTCTCAAGAATCTGTCCAACGTTCATTCTTGATGGAACACCGAGAGGATTAAGTATTATCTCAACAGGTGTACCGTCTTCCATGTAAGGCAAATCCTCTTCAGGTAAAACCCTTGAAAGGACACCTTTGTTTCCATGCCTACCTGCCATCTTGTCGCCGACAGAGAGCTTTCTCTTCATCGCCACATATACTCTTACCTGTTTTATGACGCCCGGTGGCAATTCATCTGCCTTTGTAACCTTGTCTATTTTTTCATCAAAAATAAGACGAATTAAATCCACCTGTTCCGAGACGCTTTCAAAAATTACCGACAACTTGTCATATATCCCGTCGTTTCCCTTTACTTTTACCTTTATGTTTCTAAAGCTATCTATTCTTTGCCCCTCAAAACTTTCCTCGGTTAATATCGTTCCCTTTTTCAATAGTATATTCTTTCTATCCTCGCCGAGATTTGCCGCAAGCTTCATCCCCACAAGCAGTTCCTTTATTCTTTCAAGACCGCTGGCTCTGATGATTGCAATCTCGTCATCTCTGTCCTTCGAGAGATTTTCCACCTCTTCATTCTCGATTAAAAGAGTACGTTCATCTTTATCCACCCCTTTTCTGGAAAACACCTTGGCCCCAATAACAATCCCTTCAATTCCTGGGGGTACCCGCATTGAGGAATCTCTAACGTCACCTGCCTTCTCCCCAAAGATGGCCCTTAAGAGCTTCTCTTCGGGGGAAAGCTGTGTTTCTCCCTTGGGAGATATCTTCCCAATGATAATATCGCCGGGAAAGACCTCAGCGCCTATCCTTATAATTCCTGATTCGTCGAGGTCTTTCAGAGCCTCCTCGCCCACGTTTGGGATGTCTCTCGTAACCTCTTCTGGCCCAAGTTTTGTATCTCTGGCCATCATCTCAAATTCTTCAATATGGATAGAAGTAAAACTATCTTCCTTTACCACTTTCTCGCTTATCAGGATTGAATCCTCAAAGTTGTATCCACCCCAGGGCATAAAAGCCACAATGATGTTTCTTCCCAGCGCCAACTCGCCCATCTGTATTGCGTGTCCATCGGCGATAATCTGGCCTTTTACTACAGCGTCACCTTTTTTTACAATTGGTTTTTGGTTGACACAGGTGCTTTGGTTTGATCGCTGGTATTTAATCAAGTTGTAAATATCAACACCTGCCCCGTTTTCCAATTCGCTGTCAGTACGAACAATAATTCGGGATGCATCAACATTTTCAACCATTCCATCATTTTTGGCCATGATCGTAACCCCGCAGTCCCTCGCCACAATCCTCTCCATCCCAGTACCAATAAACGGTGCTTCGGGGCGCAAAAGCGGTACGGCCTGTCGCTGCATATTAGAGCCCATAAGGGCCCTGTTGGCATCGTCGTTTTCGAGAAAGGGAATTAATGCCGCGGCCACACTAACGAGCTGTTTGGGAGATACATCCATGTAGTTGATTTCATCTGGTGATGCTATGCCCGGCTCCCCACCTCTACGGACGTTGATCGAATCCTTCATGAAGTTTCCATCACTATCTATGGGGGCATTGGCCTGAGCGATAACAGCACTTTCTTCGTCAAGGGCCGTCAGATAGTCAATTTCTTCTGTTACCTTTTCGTTTTCCACTTTGCGATACGGTGTCTCGACAAAACCGTATTCGTTTACTCTGGCATATGTAGAAAGTGACGCTATAAGCCCAATGTTCGGACCCTCTGGGGTCTCTATAGGACAAATTCGACCGTAATGGGTGTTGTGGACGTCTCGGACTTCAAACCCTGCCCTCTCTCTTGTAAGACCGCCAGGCCCCAGTGCAGAGAGTCTCCTTTTATGGGTAATCTCGCTTAACGGATTTGTCTGATCCATAAATTGTGAAAGTTGAGAAGATCCGAAAAATTCCTTGATTACAGCAGTTACTGGTTTTGAATTGATTAGATCGTGGGGCATTAAGGTCTCAACCTCATGGAGACTCATTCTCTCTCTTATGGCCCGCTCCATCCTGACAAGCCCTATTCTGAACTGATTTTCCAAAAGCTCCCCAACTGCCCTGACCCGCCGATTTCCCAGATGATCTATGTCATCAATCTGTCCCTTACCATTTCTCAGGTTGAAAAGATATTTTACTGAGTTTAAGATGTCATCGTTGTTAAGGACCCTAACATCTATTGGAACGTCAAGTCCCAATTTATAGTTTAGCTTAATCCTCCCCACGTTTGAAAGATCATATCGCTCTGGATTAAAAAACAGGTTGTCAAAAAGATTCTGCGCGGTCTCAACCGTGGGTGGATCACCGGGCCTGAGTCTTCGATATATTTCGATTATTGCTGTCTTTTTGTCTGAAACCTTGTCCGCTAATAACGTATTTCTTATCGCCGCAGATACGTTAAAATCATCCATCAAAAGGACATCGAATTCTTTTATTCCCCTCTTGATAATTTCCTCTAACCCATCCTTGGTTATTTCTTCATTTACTTCAGAAATAACCTCCCCAGTTTTGGGATCAACCACATCCGACGAAACAACCCGTCCGATCACAGACTCAACATCAACAGCTATGGTCTCAATGCCAGCTTCTTTTAGTTTCTTAATTGAGGATTTATTTATTTTTCTACCCTTTTTTACAATTACATCTCCGGTCTCTGGGTGTTTTATCTCCTCAACAGCTTTCTGTCCCGACAGATAATCAAAATCTGGGATCTTTTTATATCCATCTTCAGTGATAATTATTTTCTCTGTGCTGTAGAATATATTTAGAAGCTCTTCTGTGGTGTATCCCAGCGCTTTTAAGAGAATTGTAGCCGGAAACTTCCGTCTCCTGTCAATCCTCACGTGGATGATATCTCTGGCATCAAACTCAAAATCGAGCCATGAACCACGATATGGGATAACGCGGCACGAATAAAGGAGTTTTCCAGAGGAATGGGTCTTTCCCTTATCATGATCAAAAAAGACGCCCGGTGATCTGTGAAGTTGGCTTACTATAACCCGCTCTGTCCCATTGATGATGAAACTTCCATCCTTAGTCATCATCGGGAGGTCTCCAAAAAAGACCTCTTGCTCTTTGACATCACGAATGCTCTTTGTGCCTGCCTCTTCGTCTTTTTCCCACACTACAAGCCTAACTGTAACCTTAAAGGGGGCCGCAAATGTCATGCCCCTCTGGTGACACTCTTTGACGTCATATTTGGGATCACCCAGTGAATATTCGACATATTCCAAGGAAGCGGTTTCGTTAAAATCCCAAACTGGGAAGACGCTCCTAAAAACCCCTTCGAGTCCTGCATCCTTCCTCTCTGCTGGGGGAAGGTCTGTCTGAAGAAAACGGAAGTAAGATTTTCTCTGGACATCAATAAGTTCGGGTATTTCAAGGACGTCCTTACTCTTAGCAAAATCTACCCTCTCCCAATTGTATTTTTTAGCCAATTCGGCCATACTTTTGCCCCCCGTAAAGCTCCGTTTTAGCTCCATTTTTAAATAATACGATGACTATTTTTTTTGAAAAACTGGTAATGGTTTATGTGAGTTTTAAACAGTGTTATTTTTTGAAAATCGAAAACTTGGAATTAGAACAATAGTGGGCCGTCGCCGTGCCGGCCCACCATGACTTACATTATTTTATATCTGCCTTTGCACCCGCTTCTTCCAGCTTCTTCTTAATCTCTTCGGCACTCTCTTTGGAAACACCTTCCTTGATTACCTTAGGAGCGGATTCCACAAGTTCCTTTGCCTCTTTAAGGCCAAGAGTTGTAAATTCCCTAACTACCTTAATGACCTGTATTTTCTTAGCGCCAATGTCGCTAAGGATAACTTCAAATTCGGTTTTTTCTTCTGCCGCTTCGGCTCCTCCCCCGCCTGCTGGCATTGCAACAGCGGCAACAGGAGCTTGGGCCGATACGCCAAACCTTTCCTCTAACTCGCCAATAAACTCGGAGAGTTCGAGAACAGTCATACTCTCGATGAATTGTACAACATCGTCTTTAGATATCTTACTTTTGGTATCGTTTTTCTTTGGCGCTGGTTTCTTCTTTTCTTCGGTCACTTTTGTTTCGGTCGTTTCTTCAGTCATTGTGATTCTCCTTTCCACATATCTTAATGAGTCGTTTCTTTGGCATCTTTGATTGCCACAAGGGCGTAAACAAATTTTCTCTTAATACCAGATAGTACCTGAACCAATCCAGTCGGTACCGCATTCATTGTTCCCAGAAGCATCCCTACAAGAACATCTCTGGAAGGAAGCTTTGCCATAGCAACAACGTCCTCCTCTGAAATCTCCTTTCCTCTTAGAAGACCCTTCTTAAATTCAAAATGCGGGAACTTGGTGATAAATCCAGCGAGGGCCTTTGAAGCAACGGCGGGATCCTCATTGGAGACAATCAATCCAGTAGGGCCGACAATATCCTCCACCATGGAGGTAAAATCGGTATCCTTTGCCGCAAGCATGATGAGGTTGTTTTTTACAACCTTGTACTCAAGCCCAGCGTTTTTAAAACCGGCCCTAAGTTCATTCATCTCTTCGGCAGAAAGCCCTCTGTAATCGGTAAGAAAAACCAGATTTGAATCAGAGAGTTTCTTGTGCATTTCGACTACAAAGGCTTCCTTATCAGTCCTTTTCAATCAAAACCTCCTTTAAACGCCCCGGTCCAAATCAACGGTAATTCCATCCTGACCTTGTGGTTTTTGGACAAAAACAACCGTACAAACATTGATCCTTCCTTGTCTCGGCGGGTCCTCTCAAGAATTAAACGCTCAAAGTTTGAGTCCGAAAAGTTTACATTCAAGTTACTAAATTCGGGAAACAAACCCCGCTTTGCGTACCGGCTGTCTCAGACAGGGGATGTTTTTCTATTTCTATTTTATTAGATTTCTCATGTCAATTGGGTCAATCTTGACCCCTGGGCCCATAGAGGAAGAGACTGTTACCCCTTTCATATATGTGCCCTTACTTGTCGATGGCTTGAGCTTAGTAATTACCTCAAAGAGCGAAAGGATATTGTCCTTTAGCTTTTCCACACCAAAGGAGACCTTTCCCACGGGAATGTGCAATATTCCGCTTTTATCAACTCTAAAATCAACTTTTCCCGCTTTCAACTCTTCTATCGCCCTTTTGATATCAAAAGTTACTGTACCAATTTTGGCGTTGGGCATAAGTCCTCTTGGCCCCAGTACCTTTCCAAGTTTACTGACCTGACCCATCAGATCTGGGGTGGAAACCGCTTTGTCAAATTCGAGCCATCCTCCCTCGATCTTTTCGATCATATCCTCTGCCCCGGCATAATCCGCTCCGGCGTCCAGAGCTTCCTTCTCTTTTTCTCCTTTGGCAAAGGCAATAACCCTAATACTCTTTCCCGTTCCGTGGGGTAGCACCGCTGCACCCCTGACCATCTGGTCGGAATGTCTTGGGTTCACTCCAAGTCTAAAGGCTATATCAACGGTTTCATCAAATTTTCTCTTCGAGCCATTTGCTACAAATTCCAACGCTTCATTCAGCTCGTATTTTTTTTCGGGATCAATCTTTTTTTGATCTGCTAAATACTTTTTCCCATGCTTCGGCATTATCTATCTCCAATAATCCACAATATCTTTTTTAAGAATCTGCTATTATCTCGCTACCCTCAATTTCAATCCCCATGCTTCTCGCCGTCCCCTCGATAATTCTGCTCGCATTCTCCAAATCAGTGGCATTAAGGTCTTCCATCTTGATTTTTGCTATCTCCTCAACCTGTTTTTTTGTCACCATACCTACTTTTTCTTTATTGGGAATCCCACTTCCTTTGTCAATTCCAGCCGCTTTTTTCAAAAGTATTGCTGCAGGCGGTGTCTTTGTAATAAACGAGAAGGAACGGTCGGCAAACACGGTGATAACAACAGGAATTATCATCCCCTGTTCTTTTGCGGTTCTGGCGTTAAATATTTTACAAAACTCCATTATATTTACGCCCTGCTGACCGAGGGCAGGGCCTACAGGCGGTGAAGGGTTTGCCTGACCGGCTGGGATTTGCAATTTTATTTGTCCTATGACTTTCTTTGCCATGATAACTCCTTATCCTTATAATTCTCACTATCTATAATCTCTTTCGACGACCTCTCCGACCGTCCTACCCGACAAACTCTCCAACCACCCTACCCAATCATCCCCTTACCTTGCCACCTCCTAAACCATCCCGCATAAATAATCCAGCAGGGTCGTCAGGGCGGTTACCCCTTTTTTACTTGAAAGAATTCAAGTTCAACTGGTGTTGGTCTCCCGAAAATAGAGACCATTACCTTTACTCGACCTTTATCTGCGTAAACTTCATCTATATAACCTGTAAAAGTTGCGAAGGGGCCATCGGTTACGTTGACAGCATCGCCTTTTTCAAAAGATATTTTTGGTTTTGGCTTTACTGCTCCATCCTTCATTTGATTCTGGATGTTTTCGACTTCTTCATCTGTAAGCGCCGGGGGATTGTTAGATCCACCGACAAATCCTGTTATCTTTGGTGTATTTTTTACGATGTGCCATGTTTCTTCATTTAGCTCCATTTCCACAAGGATATACCCTGGGAAAAACTTTCTTGTGGATGTACGTTTTTCTCCTTTTACCATTTCCACAACTTTCTCTACAGGGATCATTATATTTGCGATCTGATCTTCCCTTCCCTCTGATTTCACCTGTGCCTCCAGAGCATTCTTTGCCATCTGCTCATATCCAGAGTATGTGTGAACTATGTACCATTTAAGTGCCATCAGTACCTTTTATCAAACTATCTTTTATTAAGCTAATTTAAAAACAAATTGCTTCCTTGCCTAACCCGTAGAGATTTGCGGTTTTCATGGAAATTTATTGATTTGAGATGTCAATGGAGCAACATTTTAACAGCTTCTGAGAGCAAATAGTCAACTAAACCGAGATAAGTGGCGACTATAAACGTGACCAACAAGACAACCGTCGTTGATGCGATTAGTTCTTTTTTTGTAGGCCATACGACCTTTTTTATTTCTACTTTAACTTCCCGAAGGAATTGAGTTACTTTTTTCCACATTACAATTTATCCGGCAAATATTATAACAGTATTAAAAGAGTAAAAAAGCGGTAATACTAAGTTGAGTAAGTTTAATTAAACAATCATCTAAACTTCGCTTCTATAGTCCTTTTCCAAACATCTCTTCCAGTCTTAACCTCCAAACACTACAAATTTTGGTTTGCAAGTTTTCGACAACCTTGTCAAAACCCCGTTTTTTCCAACACACCAACCACCCCAACAACTACTCATCCTGACACCCCTGACACCCCTTTTTTTGGCAGGCCAGGAGGGATTCGAACCCCCATCACCCGGATTTGGAGTCCGGTGCTCTAGCCGTTGGAGCTACTGGCCTGCGTATTATTTTGATTCTTTGTGGGCAGTATGCTTCCTGCAAAATCTGCAATATTTACTTAGTTCGATTTTGTCGGGAGTATTTTTCTTGTTTTTTGTAGAAGTATAGTTCCTCTGTTTGCATTCTTGACACACCAGAGTAATTATATCGCTCATTTATAACTCCCGCCTATTCTATTATATCGATGATGACGCCGGCCCCTACTGTGCGGCCACCTTCACGTATTGCAAACCGAAGCTCTTTTTCCATCGCTATCGGCGTTATCAGCTCGACTTCTATCGTTAC
>JAUWME010000426.1 GCA_030613285.1 Candidatus Zymogenus sp.
AAGAGACAACGGAGAGTTACAAACAGCTTAGAGATACTTTAGACAGGACAGTAGAGGCGTTGGCCACTTCGGTGGACAACAGGGACCCTTATACGGCGGGACACCAAAACAACGTGGCCAATCTTGCTGTTGCAATTGCCAATGAGATGGGTCTTGCTGATGAGCAGGTGGAAAACATTCGCTTGGCGGGAATTCTCCACGACATTGGCAAAATCCGTATCCCGGTGGAAATATTGACGAGGCCCGGCAAACTCCTAAAGGCAGAGATCGACCTTGTTAAGGAGCACTCCAATGCGGGCTACGAAATTCTAAAGTCGATTCCGTTTAACGGGCCCATCGCAGAGATAGTGCTTCAACACCACGAAAAATTTGACGGAACCGGCTACCCCGAAGGTCTAAGTGGAAATGAAACCCTATTGGAGGCTAAAATAATTTCCGTGGCGGATGCGGTGGAGTCGATAACAAATTTTAGACCCTATCGGCCCGCCAAGGGAATGAACAAAGCGATTGAGGAGCTTAAGAAATTTTCGGGCACTCAATTTGACCCCGAAGTAGCTGCTGCCACGGTAAAGTTACTAACCAAAAAGGGGTTTGATTTTGAGAGGAGTAGATAGTACAATTGTATTTGTACTATCTCAACCAATTATAGATTTAATATAAGTACATTTTGAACGAACTTATAGCAACAAACTATTTATAATCTCTTAAGCAGGAAACGATGAAATACAGCAACATAGAAATAGTTGACAATACAATTCTTTCTGATCGGTATAATCCTTTAATTGAAAAGAACTCCTAAAAAGGAAAGCAGCTGAATGAAAGCTCAAATAAATCGTTGGTTAACTCCCCCTGTTTTTGAAAACGATGAAGAAAAAACGTGGCGCGCAAATTTACTAAATACCACGACAATCGTACTAACAATAGCCATTATAGTGGTCTTCATCGGTAACCTGATTGGCGGAGGAATACCACCAACTGTACTTGTCATTAATGTAACAGTGTTTTTCGGAATCCTTATCCTGCGCCGTTTGCTCTTTAACGGTAAAGTCGCGCTTACAAGCCTTACGATAATTGTTTTTGGAATTATTCTTTTTACAGCGAGCGTAGTTAGTCTGGGGACTACTCGCACCCCCACCACAGCGGGTTTCATGCTGATAATCATCATTTCCGGGTTTCTGTTCGGCAAGAAGGGGCTTGTGTTTACGGCCATATCAAGTTCACTGACGGTGCTCGGATTGATACTGGCAGAAAACGCCGGAATGCTGCCTCATCCCGATTATACCGTCAACATTACCCAATGGATCACATATACTGTTTTCTTTGGATTATCCGGTGCCTTGACTTACTATTCGTACCAATCCACATACCGGTCGCTAAAACGAGCGTTCAAAGAAAGTGCAGACCGCAAGCGTGCGGAGGAGGTGCTGAGAGAGAGCGAGGAGAAGTTCAGAATCCTCTTTCACAGCGGGAACGATGCCGTCTTTGTCTATCATATATATGAAGATAATTTATTTGGAAAATTCATCGAAGTAAACGATGTTGCCTGCAAAAGACTTGGCTATAACAGAGAAGAGCTTTTAAATATGTCTCCTCTGGATATTTCTACTCCCGAAGCCATTGAGAGGTCTAAGTCGATGTTGAAAAAGTTCTCTTCCGAGGGAAAACCCCTCTTTGAATGGATTCATAAAACGAAAGAAGGTAGGGAGATACCTGTGGAAATTAGCTCCCATTTATTCGACTTTAAGGGAAAGCCTACTGTAATCTCTATCGCCAGGGACACCACCGAGAGAAAAAAGGCAGAAGAAGTACTGGCTGGCGCCGCCAATGAGTGGGAAGAAACCTTCGATGCCGTTGATGACATGATAGCCATTATTGATGACGAGAGAAATATCATTCGGGCAAACAAAGCCATGAAGGAGGCATTTGGCAAAAGGAATATCGGGGAGATGAAGTGTTATGAACTGTTTCATGGCACGGATGAGCCAATTCCCCTCTGTCCCAGCACAAAATCATTTGAGACCGGGGAGTTTGAACACCTCGAACTTGAAGAACCGCATCTCGACAACCGAGTGTTTGATGTCTTTACTTATCCGATCAAGGTTGAAGAAGGTAGTACCAAAAAAGTGGTTCATGTGGCAAGGGACATAACCGAGAGAAAAAAGGCAGAGGATAAGCTGAAACGCTATGCCGATGATCTTGAGAGGACAAACGAGGACGTAAAAAACTTTTCCTACATAGTTTCCCACGATCTGAAAGCACCATTGATTAATATCAAGGGCTACAATGAAAGGATACATTTGGCCTTTGAGGAAATAACACAGCTTCTCACTCCCCTGTTAAATCAACTTGACAAAAGTGAAAGGGAGAAATTCTCTAACCTTGTTGATAAAGATGTACCGAAATATATGGAATTTATCAATTTATCGACAAATCGCATTAGAGCTTTTTCTAATGCAATTTTAGAGCTCTCCCGCCTGGGGAGAAAGGAATTGGCTTTCAGTACCATTGATATGAATAAAGTCGTAAGTTCTTCCCTTCATAATTTGGCCCATAAAATCGAGGAAAAAGGAATAACTATAGATGTGATGGAGCTTTACGAGATTGTAGCAGATTGGAACTCAATACAAACCATTATTGACAACCTCGTAAGCAACGCCGTCAATTACCTCGACCCGGAAAGGGTGGGCAAGATCGAAATCAAGGCGGTTGAGGGAAAGGACGAAACGACGTTTTACATTAAAGATAACGGAATGGGCATTGCTGAAAAAGATAGGGAGAGGATATTTAATATTTT
>JAUWME010000053.1 GCA_030613285.1 Candidatus Zymogenus sp.
AAATACTATTTTTCATTGTGTTCATATCTATTCATATCACAATAGATTTAACTTCAAACTTACTACTAAAGATGAGTTTTATATTCTTTTTGGAGCAGTCAGGACAAAAGAAATAAATTTTCTTTTTTTGAAGAAAGCCATTTATTGACATTTTTTACACATTGCATTGATTAGGATGGGTAGATAGTCATATATAAAGTGTAATCGAAAAAAAGCGTTTTTGCAAGGTGAAAAGGGATTAGGAATTGAAAAATCAAATAGACAATAATACGGTCTTTTTTGAGGTCGTTTTTTTATTTGTATTTTTAGTCTTGCAATTAGTGATATTTTATCGTAAGATTAACATCTTTCAAATCTCCAAAGGCTGAGAAAGTTAAAATATTTTAGGGGGATGAGAAGATACTATAGGGCAATTGTAATTGTAATTGCAAAGGGAAAATTGAAATTGAAATGAAATGTCCATACTGTAAGGGAAAAAACCCCAAAGAGAGAACAATCTGCATATCCTGCGGGGGGCCACTGGAATTTGATACTGAAACAGGTGAAAAAACCGACGATATTGTATACGATGTTCAAACCTATCTTATACCGTCAATTATTGCACTTGTTTTTTGTCAGCCATTTGGATTAATCGCATTTGCATATTCTCTAAAAGTCATAGTCTTTATAAATAACAAACAATATGACGATGCGAAGAGGGCCTCACGACTTGCAAAAAGGTGGTGCTGGATTACACTAACCATTGGGATTTTCCTATTTGTTGCTGGCATTATACTATATGTATTATCTTTTTTCGGAATAGCAATACTCAGTGTCATATTGGGATCAATAGAGTGAAATCCGGGTGATTTAAAAAAAGTCCAAAAAAAGTACCGGGGGCTAAAAGAAACGAATTGGAAAATAATTAAGATGAAATGTCCATACTGTAAGGGAAAAAACCCCAAAGGGAGAACAATTTGCATATCTTGCGGGGGCCCCTTAGACCTTGATATTAAAGCAAGTGGATACACCGACGAAGTTGTAGACACTGACGATGTCTCCGACAAAGCTTCCTACGATGTTTCAGACCATATTCCAGATAATGTCCCAAAATATGTTCCAAGCTATCTTATTCCGGCCCTTCTCTTAGCAATTTGCTATATAATATTATGTGGTTTGTACGCCCTTCCCTTTTTAATAGTCGCAATTGTATATGGCTTCAAGGTCGGATTTTATTTGCAAAAAGAGCAATATGAGGATGCAAAGAGGGCTTCAAAACTTGCAATGATATGGTGTTGGATTTCCTTCGGTGTTTGGATTATAATTGGTGGTATCTTTTTATTTATTGCTGTGGCTATGCAGATTTATAACGGTGCATTATAAGATATACCTCTTGTTAAGCAACTATTTTAATAGCGTTTTAAAGAGCTTTTTAAATTATATTAGGAGTATAAAATGCAGTGTCCATATTGCAAAGAAGACAACCCGCCGGGCAGGGCAAAATGCGCCTTCTGCGGCGAACCCATGAACAAAACTCCCAAGATCCAAACTCCCATGACTCAAACTCGCATAGCCGGGGGGCATACCGTTTATGTCTCTTCTCATCTTGTTCCGGCTATTCTCCTAACAATATTTTGTTGTCTCCCCTTTGGAATAGTCGCAATTGTATACGCCGCCCGGGTTCAGGCTTTTTTAGTAAGCGGACAAAATGCGATGGCCCAGGAGGCTTCGAAAAATGCTATGATGTGGTGCTTGGTCAGTTTTGGTTCCTGGGTTGCAATAATTATTATCTACATTTTACTCTTTTTTGTTATAGCTGGACTTGGTAGTTACTAAGGGGAAAGGTTTTTTAATTGCTTTTTTGCATTTAGAAAAAGATGAAATGTCCATATTGTAAAGAAGTGAACCCGCCTCAAAGAGCAAAATGCGCTTTCTGCGGCAAGTCCTTGACCCAAAGCCAAGGTGTTGATGGGGACAGAGAACCCATCCAAGACCATCTTGCTCTCGCCGTCCTCGTAACACTGTTTTGTTGCCAACCCTTTGGATTGGTAAGTCTTGTGTATGCAATTCAGGTCAACACATTTTTGGTCGGCGGGTTTTATAAAGAGGCCAAGGAGGCATCGGAAAAGGCATGGGAGTGAATCGTGATAGGTTTTTGGTCGGCATTTGGTTTGTTTGCAATTTGCTTCTTTTTCCTCATGGTAGCGGCTTTGAGTTAAATATTTGACTGAAAATATGTAGTTGATAAAGTGGGGTGTTTGTTGTAATATCAAACAAGTTGTTTGATTTTTTTGTCATAGGAGTATTATTTGTCATTCCCGCGTAAGCGGGAATCCAGTAAAATATCATTCTGGATTCCCAGTCAAGCTGAGAATGACAGTATTTGTCATTCCCGCGTAAGCGGGAATCCAGTGAATATCATTCTGGATTCCCAGTCAAGCTGAGAATGACAGTATAAAGGATTCCTTTGTCAAGCAGGCAATGACAAAATAAAAATGGAATGGGGAAATATTAGATTTTTTGAAGAAGAACTAATTATAGACTTTTTGGAGTAGACTTTTATCATAGGAGGAGTGCAAAATGAAGTGTCCACATTGTAAAGAAGACAACCCGCCGGGAAGTGCAAAATGCGCTTTTTGTGGCGAGTCCCTTGCTTTAAAAGCAATAACTACACCTAAGCAGAGGCAAAAAACAACAAGGGAGATCGGTTACCTCCCCAACTACCTCGCCCAATCAATTCTTGTCATGCTATTCTGCTGTTTACCTCTGGGGATAGTAGGCCTTGTCTTTGCCGCTCAGGTAAATGGGAGGGTCATCGCTGGAGAATATGAGAGGGCGATGAATGCCTCAAGGCTTGCCAAAATGTGGTGTTGGATTACATTAGGTGTTGGGTTTCTATTCTGGAGCGCTTACATTATGATCTATGTAGTAATTTTTGGATTGGCAATATTCGGCACTATGTTTGGTGCTCTGCTGGGATCAACATAGTGAAATCCGGGTGAATTATTTTTAGAGGGGAGTGGTTGAGTTGAGTAAAAAAAATGCTTTGCAGATTGTCGGGGTGGTGTTCCTCTTCATATCAGGACTTGTAGTTATATACTTCTTTAAGCCCGGCCAATCGTTCATTTATCCCCCGTGCCCCGTACATTTCCTCACCGGCTTTTACTGCCCCGGTTGCGGGACTTTGCGGGGCATTCACGCCCTTCTTCACGGTCGATTCCTCCAAGCCCTCGACTTCAATCCCTTTATGATCATTTCGATCCCATTTTTAGGATATGCTATTATTTCCCAGGCGCTTTTTAAGATTAGTGGTAAGGGACTGCCCCAGGTGATAAAACATCCCTTCTGGATTTGGGCCATTTTTGTGTTGATCATCGTCTACACGATCTTGAGAAATATCCCCTTTTATCCTTTCAACATTCTTGCCCCGTAGTTTCTCTTGAATGGGAAATGACCGCCACAACGCTTTTTCTTCTCTTGACAAACTGGACAAAATCAAATAATATAAAAAGTTAATTTATTTGATAATAGTATTTTCTAAAGGGAGAATAAAGTCCATCAGTACAAAAGATGAGGGTTTTAAAAGAAACGCCATCGGCGTGTTCGATTCCGGCGTTGGGGGGCTGACAGTTTTTCGCGAGATACTAAAAGCGCTCCCAAATGAAGACTGTTTCTATCTCGGAGATACTGCGAGGCTGCCTTATGGTACAAAATCCAAGGAGACAGTGACCACGTTTGCGGTAAAAAACACCGAATTCCTCGTGTCTCTGGGGATCAAGTTTCTTGTCGTGGCGTGTAATACCGCCGCCTCCGCAGGGCTCGAAACCATCGAAGAGAAGTTTGACATCCCGACGATTGGGGTTGTCCTGCCGGGTGCCGAAAAAGCTGTGAAGGTTACAAAAAATGGCAAAGTGGGTGTGATAGGAACCAGAAGTACAATCATGAGCGGGGCATACAAAGCAGAAATTGCAAATATCGACCCAGATGTCCAAGTGTTTCAACAGCCATGTCCCCTCTTTGTGCCGTTGGCAGAAGAAGGCTGGACGGAAAATGAAGTAGCCCACTTAGTTGCCGAGGAGTACCTTGCTGAATTTTCTGCCCATGGCGTGGATACACTAATCCTTGGCTGCACCCACTACCCGCTTCTAAAAAAGGCGATTCAACAAGCCGTCGGGTATGACGTTCAGCTAATTGACTCTGCGTTGCCCATTGCCTGGGAAGTCAAAAAAAGGCTTGAAAAAATGGGTATTGAGAGGGAAGAAAACGAAAGGAAGTACAAATTCTTTGTTACTGATGATCCCGAAAATTTTGTCAGGGTGGGCGAACCCTTTTTGGGGCATAATATCGATGACGTTGAACACGTGGATATTGTGGTGTGAGTTACCCTTGCCTCCGGGAATTATTGATAAAGCAGATACGGTTTTAAAGAATAATCAAAAATAGCAATTTTGGACGTGATATTGGATGCGATTTTGGACGAAGGAATAATGAAAAATGGCGGGTGAAGGAAGACTAAAAAGGATACGCAATATCGGGATTATCTCCCATATTGATGCGGGCAAGACCACAGTGACAGAGAGGATTCTCTACTACACCGGCGTCTCGTATAAGATGGGAGAAGTCCACGATGGCGAGGCGGTTATGGACTGGATGCCCCAGGAGCAGGAGAGGGGGATTACAATTACCAGTGCAGTAACAACGTGCAGTTGGCGGGAGCATGAGATTCACATAATCGATACCCCAGGTCATGTCGATTTTACCGTTGAAGTGGAGCGATCCCTTCGGGTGCTGGACGGGGCAATAGCTATCTTTTCTGCCGTGGAAGGTGTTGAGCCACAATCAGAGACGGTATGGCATCAGGCCGATAAATATAATGTGCCGAGGTTGGCTTTTATCAACAAGCTGGACAGGCTCGGCGCCGATTTCTTCGGGGCGGTTGACATGATGGTAGAAAAGCTGGGCGTCAAACCATTGATCGTTACACTTCCTGTTGGGTTGGAGGATGAGTTTTCGAGGGTGATTGACTTAATTAGGATGCGTGTCCTTCGATTTTCTGAAGAGGATCTTGGGGTTACAGTCAGCCATGAGGATGTTCCAGATGAGTTTAAAGATCAGGCGCTTCAATACAGAGAGAAGCTGATAGAGACAATAGCCGACATCAGCGATGACATTGCGGAAAAATACCTTGATGGAGCAGAGATAGGGGAAGATGAAATAGTGAATGCTATAAGACAGGGGACAATTGATGGTTCTTTTGTTCCCATCTTTTGTGGTTCCGGGTTAAAAAACAAGGGTATTCAAACGCTCCTTGACGGTGTTGTGGATTACCTCCCCTCACCCATTGATGTGCCGCCCATCGCCGGAACAAACCCAAAGAGTGGGGAGTCCGAAGTAAGAGAGAGCGACGAAAGTGAGCCGCTTTCTGCTCTGGCGTTTAAGGTGCAGGTGGATCAGGGAAGAAAGCTGACATATTTTAGAGTTTATTCCGGTGTCCTAAAAGCAGGGGCTGAGGTTTATAACCCAAGGCTTGAAAAGTCCGAGCGTATTGCGAGGCTTTTGAAGATGCACGCCAACAAGCGAGAAAGGATCGATAAGGTAAAAGCGGGAGATATTGCAGCGGCAGTGGGCCTTAAGGACTCAACTACGGGAGACACTTTGTGTGACCGTGAAAAGCCGATTCTTCTGGAGTCGATCCTTTTTACCGAGCCTGTAATCAGTCTTGCCATTGAGCCCAAGACCGTTGCTGACCAAGAGAAACTTGAGCAATCTCTAAATAAACTTATTGATGAGGATCCAACTCTGAGTGTAAAAGTCGATGATGATACTGGACAGACCATCATCTCCGGGATGGGTGAGCTTCATCTTGAGATAGTTGTGGACAGGCTTTTTCGTGAGTTTAAGGTTGCGGCCAACGTCGGTAAGCCCCAGGTGGTTTATCGAGAGACGGCCACAAAGCGCGCCACTGCAGATGCCGTCATCGATAGAGAGATAGCCGGTGAGGCGAAATATGCTAAGGTATCACTCTCGATTATGCCCCTTCAGCGGGGACAGGGGGTTAAAGTCATAAGCCTCATCAAGGGAGATGAAATTAGTGAGGAGTGGGTGAAATCTGCTATAGCGGCGATTAGGGATGCCGCCGCCTCGGGGCCAATTTTAGGCTACCCGTTGGATGATGTGAAGATAAGTATTGATGCTTTGCAGATGAGGGAGGGGATTACCGATGAGATGGCGTTTGCAATTGCATCGGGAATGGCTGTGCGGAGTGTGGCAGAAAAGGCGGGTCCCGCTCTCTTGGAGCCCATTATGGTTGTAGAGATATTGACCCCAGAGGAATTTATGGGAGAGATAATTGGGGATTTGAACGCCAGAGGTGGACAACTTAAAGGTGTTGAGCCGAAAGGGAAAACAAATCATGTAAAGGGGGAGGTGCCCCTGTCAAAAATGTTCGGATATGCAACAAAGCTGAGATCCCAGAGTCAGGGCAGGGCGACCTTTACCATGCAGTTTTCCCATTACGGAAGGGTGGAAGACTAATAGATGAAAAAGATGTTTTTAAAATATATCTTCCCACTTTATATACCAATAATGATTACCATTATAGGTGTGACCACAGCCTTCTTTGGAAGCATCGTAACTATTCTTGGGTTTACTCCCGGTGTTGATAAAAACAACAATGTCGGCTATCAGATAGGCAAGTTCTGGGCGCGACTCAATATGACATTTACTGGAACGAGGATTGTAGTTACGGGAATGGAGAAGATCGAAAGGAACCTCTCTTATGTTGTTATGTCCAACCACCAGAGCCTCTTTGATGTGTGGGCCATTATTTCCAGGCTCCCCCTTTCTTTGAGGTGGGTTATGAAGATCGAACTGAGGTCTATTCCTTTTTTTGGCATTGGATGCGAAAAGCTCGGCCAAATTTACGTTGATAGATCAAACCCTCTTAATGCCAGAAGGTGCCTTGATGATGCAAAATCAAAAATTGCGGCGGGGGCATCTGTCGTGTTTTTCCCAGAGGGGGCAAGAAGCGATGATGGACGCCTTCAAGCATTTAAGAAAGGGGGGTTCCACATGGCCATTGATACCGAGACGCCGATTTTACCGATAACTGTAAACGGAGGAAGGTTTGCGCTCCCGAAGGGTCACCCCTTTAAGATGAAACCCGGAAAGATGGAGATTATAATCCACGACACGATAGAGATTAAAGGCTTGAGTATTGATGATATGGATATGTTGATAGGGAAGGTAAGGGAAGTAATTGAGGGGAGTCTCGATCTTGATTATGGAAGGCTCTTTTAGTTTCACGTTGAAAACCTGAATCTTACATAAAAGTGGGGCTGATGACTTTTGTAATTTCGATCGAAAAGAGAAAGATTATGATGCTCTAAGAGGCTACAGGCTTTGTGCCAATTTACTTTTTTCTAATGACATTACAAGCTATTTATTTAGTACCCAATGTTGAAATCCTATAAAGGACATCAAGAATGAACAAACAAAATAAAAGGTTTGCCAAAAGATCAATCTCTGCGACATTGCTATCGACATTGCTATTGGTTCTTTTCATCATATCAATTCTCATTCCCATCTCGGCCATTGCCGAAGAAGACCCGGACATCCTTTTTGAACTTGGACACAAAGCAGTAGATGAGAAAAGATATGACGATGCTGTTCAATACTGGGGAAAAGCGTATTCTCTCTACGAGGCCTCAAAGAACGAAGACGGAATGGCAAAGGTCTTAAACAACATTGGGCTTATGAAATTTTACATGAATGATTATAAGGAATCTGAAAAATATTTTTTGATGGCCCTTGCAATAGATAAAAAACGCGATGTAGATAAGGACGTTGCATCGGACCTTTACAATATCGGCCTGCTATACTACCAAATGAAAAGATTCGAGGAGTCGCTATTCGCTTTTTCCAAGTCTGCTGAGATATACAACGCACTGGGCGACGATGCCCGAAAGGCGATGATTATATACATGGTTGGCCAGATCCACTTTGCGCAGAAGGACTATGTTGCGGCGGCAAATTTCTTTTTTGCAGCCTCTGAAATTCATAAAGTACTTCTTGACAGGGGAGGCTACGCCCAGGATATCGTTGCCTTGGCAAATACTTTAACGGCCCTGGGGAGGATTGACAAGGCCCTTGACCTTTACAACGAGGCGGTTAAGGTTGAGACTGCCGACAAAAATTTAAAATCTACAATATTTGTGAGGATTAGGGCAGCTGAGTCTCTGGAAGAGTATGGTAGTTATGAAGCCGCCAATAAATACCTCGAAGAGGCGTTTAAGGTTGCGAAGAAACAGAAGGATAATGGGCTTATTGGTTCCGTTTATATTGCGATGGGGGATTTGGCCAACTACTCCGGGAACTACGAGGATGCAATTCGATATTATTATAAGGCGTTGGATATCAAAAAGGAGACAAAGGAGCTTGGAGATGTAGCCATGGTGCAGAAAAAGTTGGGGTCGTTCTGGGGACAGTTCCTGATGCTTTTTGAAGCGGAGAAGGCCTTTGGTGAGTCAAGGTTAATCTATCAGGTGGCGGGCGACACCATAAATGAGGCAACTATCTTCAACAACCTCGGAAACTTATATCTTAAAGTGGGGAAGATGGATAAAGCCTTTGAGTATCTTACAAAGGCGGATGAGATGTTCAAGGAGGCGGGAAGGGATAAATACCGAGGTATAAATCTCCTGGGGATTGGCGAGATGCTCTACGAAAAGGAACAGTATAAAAAGGCGAGGAAAACTTTTAATGAAGCCTTAAAGCTCCTAACCAAAGCGAGGGAGAAAAGATATCAAGCGAAGGCAATTTCGTACCTTGGGCTTATCGACTACAAAGAGGGTAAATACAATTCTGCTTTTAAGAATTTTTCAAAGGCCTTAACCCTGTTTCGCCAAGAGAGGAGTCGCTCCAGAGAAGCGGATCTCCTCATTGGATCGGGTCTGGCGCTTATGGGGATGGGGAGAAACAATGTTGCAAGGGGATTTTTTGCCGAGAGCGGCAATCTTGCAAAGGAGTTGAATCTTGGAGAGGTGGCGTGGCGGGCACTATACTGCGAAGCGTTGATTGAAGAGGCAAAGCCCAATGGAAAGGATGAGGCTGTACTTTCAAAACTTGAAAACGCCCTCTTTATAGTAAAGCAGAATCCTCCAGAGCTTTCCCCAGACATTCTTGGCGCAAGACTTGTTGATATGGAGGACTTGCTGGGAATGTTTGCCGACAAGAAGGGGCTTGTTGGACCAAGCAAGGAGAAATATATTAGTGATAAGAAGGCCTCAATGGATAAGCTCACACTCTTTTTTGGCACGGATGCTCCAATTCTGACTGGAGATGACGCCGAGTTGATGGAGCTTTTTGTAGAAAAAACGGGGATTGTAAGCTATTATCGTGAGAAGCTTACAGACGACGAGTTCAGAAAAGCGGACAATAGTGACAAATTTACCATATATTTGCTTAAGGCACAGGGTGGGTATCTTAAGGCTCTGGATAAAATCGAGAAGAAAAG
>JAUWME010000015.1 GCA_030613285.1 Candidatus Zymogenus sp.
TCTTGGGCCGAGGCTGGAAGGTAGAAAACAGTGGTAAGAAGAATGAGTATGAGAAGATATGTTCTTTTTTTCAAGACGATCCTCGAAAAGGAATTAGGAGGTTTATTTATGATATTCATTGTGCAATGAAAGATAATATCGAATAAAAACGATTTGCGACTTTACTGTTTTGAAAGTTACGTCATCATGGGCCTTAAATGCCCTTGCTTTCAGTTTTTGTGGCACTCTGTTTATAAAAAACATACTTCAATAATTTAAGTACCCCGACTACTCACCTCCATGAGTCTTGTCAACAATTACATTGACCCCTCACATTGACATTGACGCCCCCAAGAACCCCCATGTCAGCAGAACCCCGGTTAAAGCCCCAGATCGTCTGAAATCCCCCCCATGGCCGAAAGGCTTATCTCGACAAATACTAACAGTGGTATATCAATTTTCTCGCAAAGCTTAATGCCGTCACGGTCGACGGCTCTGGCAAAGTGCTTGTCTTTCATCCTTTTTACAACCGATTTTGATTTGACCGAGGCGATCTTTTTGTCTGGCATGACCAGTGCCGTGGCCACGATGAGGCCGGTGATATTCTCGGCGCACGTGATGGCAAAGTGGAAGTCCGACGTCCTTGAGATTCCCAGTTGCTCTGCATTATGGCTTTTGATAGCATCGATTATCTCGTCTGCTACCCCCTTCTCCTTTAGGATTTCTTCTGTTATCAGGGAGTGTCTTTCGGGGGTCTCTTTTGTTTCGTTGTAGTCAAGATCGTGGAGGAGTCCGGCAATTCCCCAGACATCGGGGTCTCCCCCTTTTTTTTCGGCGAGGTCTCTCATAATCGCCTCTGTGGCAAGGCAGTGCTTGACGAGGGCTTCATTCTTAAGCCGCGACTTTAAAAGTTCCAGGGCATCTTCCCTTGTGATACCGATATCTGCCATTTTTAGACCTTCCTTTGTTGTTACTGCGCCAACCTGCCCGGATTAACAAAAACTGGCAGGGGCTGTCAGGGGCTGTTAAAAAAATGACTTGTTAGCCCTGCGAAATACAGGGTAGCCCCCTACAAGAACACGGGTTCCCCTCCACAAAAATACGGGATGGCACTCCAAGATTACGGGGTAGCCCTCACACAAATCACGGAGTAGCCCCTCATGGGCTGTCCAGTCAACCTGCCCAGTATTTACAAAAAAATGGGCAGAGGCTGTCAGAAAAATTACGAGGGGGGGTTATTTCCACCACTTTTCTTTTTCTTTCTTGTCGCGCTTTTCCTTTAACATTCTCTCGTCACAGTATGCATCATCCAGTTCACACGCCTTTTCGCGATCGAGTTTGGAGTTTTTTTCATCCTCGATCATATTGTAACAGCCGGCCCTCTCATAGTATGCTTGAGCGTCTGTGGGCGCAAAACCTATAACCAGAGAAAAATCATCGAGAGCCTTGTTCCATTCGTGGAGCTTTTTGTAGCAAATACCCCGCTGGAAATAGACAGCCAGAATGTTAGAGCTGCTTTTTTCGTCTCCTTGAAAACCGAGCTCAATTACTTTGGTAAATCCTTCAAGGGCGCTCTCATAGTTACCCCGCTTGAAATATCTCAATGACTTATCATAGGTGTCTGACGCTTCTGATGCCAGGGCCACGGTAAAGCCGGTTAGGAGGAGAACTGCAATTGTGAGAAAAAAGATTCTTTTCATACGATACACCTGAGTAAAAAATATCCAAAAAAATTACATACTTAACACTGCATTTAGTGGTTATCCACAAATCTATACACAACATGTGGAAAAAATGGTTTCTCCAAAACACCAAAAACAAAAACTATTACCCCCAAAGCAAAGCCGATATTTGCCAATATTGGCTAATAATGGCCAATAACTGCCAAGAATGGTAAAGAATGGAGGAAACAAACCATTTTCTGCTTCGAGGGATAGATTGCCGCCCACTTAAGCATAGAAAATGATACTGTATTGACCGTGTTAAGTCAAGTTTATTAGTCAAGGTTTTTGGGAAAGCTTTTCCCTTGACGTCAAACAATAATTGTGCTATTTGAGATAATTTAAGGGGTAATTTATCAAGCCCCTTTGGTTGAGTCATTCGGCATCAAATGGGGTCGCTTGACGGTGTTGTTTAAGAAACTATGATTAAGATGGAGGTAAAGATTAATGAAGAAGTTATTGTCATTTGTTTTGGCGGTGGCTGTGGCCACAACATTGGTTATCGGACTTGCTGGCTGTGCTCCGACCAAGGAGCCAATAACTATTGGTATTTCGCAGATAGTTGAACACCCGGCTTTGGATGCGGTACGAAAGGGTTTTATCGATTACTTAAATGAAAATGGGTACAAAGAGGGTGTGAATGTAACATACGATGTCAATATTGCCCAGGGTGATATGAGCACAGCAAAGCTTATTGCGGATAAGCTCGTTGGATTGAATCCGAATCTCATCCTCACCATTGCAACTCCCACATCCCAGGTGATGATAGAGGCCACGGAAGATATCCCGATACTCTTTTCTGCCGTTACAGATCCTGTGGTGGCGGGGCTTGTAACGAGCCTTGACGGAGGCGGAAAAAACGTCTCTGGAACGACTGATTTATCACCGGTGGACAGGCAGTTTGACCTCATCAAAGAGATAGTCCCGGAAATTAAAAAGCTCGGTTTTATCTACAACGCCGGGGAGGCAAACTCCTTAACGTCCTTAAAGCAGGCAAAAGAAGAGGCCAAGAGGCTCGGCTTTGAGATTGTAGAGGCGACGGCATCCAACTCCGGCGAGGTACTCTCCGCCGCCGAACGCCTTGTGGGAAAGGTGGATGCAATTCACATCCCGACGGATAATACCGTGGTATCGGCCTTTGAAGCTGTAACAAAAGTATGTTACGATAATGGCATTCCGCTCTTTGCCGCCGATGTGGACTCAGTCCCCAGGGGCGCTGTGGCTGCCATCGCTATCGATTATTACAGGCTCGGTAGACAGACTGGCAGGATGGCCATTGAAATTTTAGAGGGAAAAGATCCCGGCTCAATGCCGACGGAATCGCTTGAAGACCTCCTCCTTTATGTAAATCCCGGCGCGGCCGAAAAGATTGGGGTAGAGCTTCCCAAGGACGTTGTCGACAGGGCCGACAAGATCATTGAGTAATTTAGTTAAGGCTGGACTTTATCTGCTGACACTAAATAGATGCAGTGCTTTATTTCTGTATTGAGAAATGTTGGGGTGGGGGGAGTTCCCCCACCCTTTGTGTTAAAAAGTAAAATGGATGACTAAAACTTCGTGACGAAATCTACGGAGGGTTTAAGGTTGTCCATCCAAAGCCCTTCTACATTGTAATATTGAAGTTTTAGTCTTTACGTTTTAATAGTTGTATTTGACTAATTGTGGAGATTTAATTTGACTCTTTATGCTGCGCTCGGCGCTATCTCTCAAGGTTTGGTCTATGCATTGATGGCACTGGGGGTCTATCTTACCTTTCGGGTACTCGATTTCCCCGACCTTACCGTCGATGGGAGTCTCCCCCTGGGGGCGGCGGTTGCGGCCGTCATGATTACCAAGGGAATCAACCCGTTCGTTACGCTCCCGGTGGCATTTGCCGCCGGCATGGCTGCGGGATTCGTTACAGCATTTCTCTCCACAAACCTCAAGATACTGAACCTATTGGCCTCCATCCTCACAATGATCGCCCTCTACTCCATAAACATCAGGATTATGGGCAGACCAAATATCCCCTTCATAAACGAAGTTACAATCTTTGACTATTTTCCGTGGATTACTAAATTGATAGTTTCCATTGGCATCCCCGGAAGATACGCAAACATTGCCTTGTCCCTCGTGATTTTTCTCATCGTCGTAATATGTATAAAATTTGTTCTCGACTTTTTTCTTCATACAGACCTTGGGCTTGCCATGAGGGCAACAGGCGACAACGAAAGCATGATACGCGCCCAGGGCGTGAACACGCATTTTACAATCATGTTGGGAGTTGCCCTCTCCAACGGGCTTGTGGCCCTTTGCGGGGCGTTGGTCGCCCAAGACCAGGGACTTGCCGATGTTACAATGGGGGTTGGGACTATCGTTGCTGGCCTCGCTTCGGTCATCATCGGAGAAGCGTTGTTTGGGGAAATGACGGTGTTTAGAGCTACCCTGGGAGTTATTGTCGGCTCTGTCATCTATCGACTGGCCATCGCCTTTGCCCTGTCGCTCCGAATCGGCGATTTTGTGATCAGTCCCAGCGACCTTAAACTCATAACGGCCATGCTGGTTGTGTTTGCTCTGATGTTTCCTGAAATAAGGAGCAGGATAAAAATTGGGGTGCTAAAAAGGTGGGGCGACGGAAAATGATAAAAATTAGAAATTTGAGAAAGACATTCAACATAGACAGCGTGAACGAAAACCTCGCCATAGACAAGGTCGATCTCAACATTAAGAAGTCGGATTTCATCACAGTAATAGGGTCAAACGGGGCGGGCAAATCCACTCTCCTAAACCTCATTGCCGGGGTGTACCCCCCAAATTCCGGAAAGATCGTCATCGACGGGCTGGACGTCACCCCTTTGAAAGAACATAGCAGGGCAAAATTTATCGGCAGGGTCTTCCAAGACCCGATGATGGGGACTGCGGCCTCGATGACTATCGAGGAGAATTTTTCGATGGCACACTCCAGAGGAAAGATGAGGGGTCTAAAGATTGGTGTCAACAAAAAAAAACGGGAGCTTTTTCGCTCACACCTGAAACTTTTGGGCCTGGGGCTGGAGGATCGCCTGAAGGACAAGGTGGGCCTCCTCTCCGGCGGCCAGCGTCAATCATTGACTCTTTTGATGGCCACGCTCAATGAACCGAAGGTCTTGCTTTTGGACGAGCACACAGCAGCCTTGGACCCAAAGACCGCCCAACAGGTGATGGAAATTACAAAGATGATCGTTACAAAATATAAGCTTACCACGATTATGGTTACCCACAATATGACCCAAGCGTTGGCAATCGGAAACCGCCTGATTATGATGCACCAAGGAAAGATTATTCTGGATGCAAAGGGGGCTGACAGGGACAAACTTACAGTGGATGCCCTTTTGAATGAGTTTCAAAAAGTAAGGGGGAGCCTGACTGATAAGTCGCTACTTTCCATAAACACCGTGACACCAAAATGTTAGAAGGTGTTTTTTTACGGCTATCTTTTTTAAGGCCGAGAAAAAAGCTGTTCCAATTAAAGGACATTTAGAGTGGTTTAATGGGTTACGTACTAAATAGATTAATAAATAATGGTGACATGAAGAAAATTCGCACTATTTATATAGTGGCAACCGCCGTACTGCTCACAACTGTTTTACTGACCTTTGGCTGTTTTCACTCCACCCCCGGCTCTGGAGAAAGCTCCATTGGGCTTATGGTGCTGTGGAAGTTTAAGACAAAAGGCCCCATCAACTCATCTCCGACGATATCGGGAAATGTAATCTATTTTGGCAGCGATGACGGTCGACTCTACGCTGCTGATCTGAAAACGGGCAGAGAATTGTGGCGCTACATGTCCGGGGACAGGATTCGATCTGGCCCCACGGTATCAAAAGACAAGGTCTTTGTGGGCAGTGACGATAATAGCCTTTATGCCATCGAGGCGTTAAGCGGAAAGATTGCGTGGCGTTTCGAGACGGAAGGACAGGTAAAATCGACTCCGACAGTTTGGGGGGGGGCGGTTTTTTTTGGCAGCAGCGACAAAAATCTTTATGCAGTTGATTCCAAGTTGGGAGAAGAGATTTGGCGCCTAAATATTGGCAGCGGTGTTGTTTCAGACCCAAAGATCAATATGGGTGTAGTTTACGTCGGGAGCGCAAAAGGAGAACTTCTTGCCATTGACGGCGGTACAAAAAAAATATCCTGGAGATTTAAGGCGGGAAGGAAAGGCGTATCGTCTCCCATCATTGCCGGTGGCAGGTTTGATCAATCAATCTACTTTGGAACGGAAAACGGGTATCTCTATGCTTTAAATGCCCGAAGTGGCAAGAAACGCTGGCAGTTCAATGTGGGGGAAAAAGTGATGTCTCAACCGTGTGTGGTGGATGGCATCGTTTACGTTGGCGGCAGCAACGGAAAGCTCTTTGCCATCAAAGAGAGAAACGGAAGGGAGATTTGGCAATATAAAATTCCGGGGAAGATATTGGCATCGCCCGTGGTCAAAGATGGACTCGTTTATATTGGAAGCTCTGAAGGAAGCCTCGTTGCCCTGGAGGCCCTGACGGGAAAAGAGATATGGCGATACAGGACGGGGGGATACATTAACACCACACCCGTGGTCAAAGACAGGGTGATCTACTTTGGCAGCGGGGACGGCTATCTTTATGCAGTGAAGTAACGAGGTTATGGTAAGTTGATATAGTAGAGCGGGTATCCTGCCAGTTTGTAAAGTTTGGAAGTATGTTCTACATAATAAAGTTTGATTCCCACCAGATGGGTGGCACCGACAAGCTCTTGTTTGTCGGCAGGATTTTTCATTTTTTTTAAACACCATTCAGTTACCTAAAACTTAGAAGAAATAATAAATGGCGAAAATAGTTAAGAAAAAAAAGGTAGGTTTCGTCTGTCAATCTTGCGGGCACGTGCTGCCAAAGTGGTCGGGGATGTGCCCAGCCTGCAATGAGTGGAACAGCATCGTTGAAGAGATTGTTTCCACAAAACCCAGAGTGTTTTCTCCCGTGGGTGCAGCGCCGGCAAATTCCATAACTGGCGCGGAAAAACCAATTCGTCTATCCAATGTTGACACCGGGGATGTAATCAGGTTTGATGTTGGGATTGGAGAGCTTAATGGTGTACTTGGTGGTGGGCTTGTTCGGGGTTCGGTGGTGCTTGTTGGCGGCGACCCCGGAGTTGGAAAAACCACGCTCCTTATGCAGACACTTTCAAATCTATCAGAAAAAGGTGTTGGCGTACTTTACATCACCGGAGAGGAATCCGCGGCCCAGCTAAAGATGAGGGGGGAGCGACTTGGAATTAATGAAGAAAAATTTTTGGTCTTGTTCTCCACAAATCTTGAAGAGATATTAGATGCGGTGAGGGGGACACTCCCGAAAGTTGTGGTCATTGACTCGATCCAGACAACCTCCACCGACCTTGTTGAATCGACCCCCGGAAGCGTAAGCCAGCTGAGGGCCGTGGCCCACGAGCTGACCTCCCTTGCAAAACAGGATGGGATTGCCATAATCCTTGTGGGGCATATTACAAAGGATGGTTCCATTGCAGGCCCAAAGCTGCTGGAACATCTGGTGGATACTGTACTCTATTTTGAAGGGGGCGCTGAGTATCCCTACAGGATTCTTAAAGCCCACAAAAACCGCTTTGGCCCAACCGACGAGGTGGGGGTCTTTGAAATGGGGGAAAGCGGCCTTACTGAAGTTATCGATCCCACGGGTTTTTTTCTGTCGGAAAGATTAGAGTCTGAACCCGGCTCTGCCGTAACCGCAACCCTTGAGGGGACAAGGACACTTCTTGTGGAGATTCAATCTCTCGTGGTGGCAAGCCCCCTGGCCGTTCCCAGAAGGACATCGATGGGGATAGATTACAACAGGGTGAATATAATTGCTGCAATTATCGAAAAGAAGGGGGGGATTGAGCTTTCCCACCACGACATCTTCGTCAACGTGGCGGGAGGGATAAAGGTTAATGAACCCGCATTAGATGCTGCGTTGGCTGCATCCATGATCTCAAGCTATCTTGATATTCCGATTCCGGGGGATCTCATTTTGTTTGGTGAGGTGGGGCTTTCCGGCGAAGTAAGAGGTGTCTCCCAGGGAGACAAGAGAGTTGCCGAAGCAAAAAAGTTGGGGTTTAATCGGGCGGTGGTTCCAAAAAGAAATGCCGATGAGCCGGCGATGCCCAAGGGCATTGAGGTCATCGGGGTAAAAAATATCATTGGGCTTATTAGCAGCCTGTTTGGAGAGGGGCGAGGCGGGAAGAAATAGTAATGGTTTTTTAAAAATCCTTTATTGTGGGCCGTTTAAATCCCCAACCTGTCATTACAAATACTTCGTGGAGTGCAAAGAAACCTCCTTCTGCCCACAAAATCTAATTACCCTTTACCACTCTCTGGCATAGACTGCTCTCTATACTATTACTCCTTTATCCTTCAACTATTCAGAAAAAGCTGTCTAATCATCATCCAGAACCTTAACTGCTTTTCCGCCCGCTCCGATCCTTAAAAGACCGCATTCTGTGGAGTCTCTCCTCGGTCTTGAAAAGCTCCAAAGAGCCTTCCCGTTCTCTGCTTGTAGCCTCGTCATATTCCATCCCCATGATGCCGGTGAAACGAACCTTGATATTTTTCAAGGCTTCAGATGGTTTTTCGAGGAGTCTTTTTGCAATCTTCTGCGACTCTTTTAGAGCCTCCCCCTTTCCAACCACCTTGGAAATCAATCCCCAATCGGCAACTTCTTTGGCCGAAAAGATATCTCCCGTTAATGCCATAAACTTGGCCTTGTTCATTCCCGTATGACGCCACACCCTGACAATCCCCGGCATGAAAGAAAAATTGACCTCCGGCTGGCCAAAACGCGCCTCCTTTGAAGAGACGAGAATGTCGCAAGAAAGGGCAGTGTCCAGCCCAACACCGAGGCAATATCCTTCCACCGCTGCGATGGTAATTTTCCTCGATTTGTAAGTGGTTTCCAACATCTTGGAGAGCGCCCTTAAAAGCCTGAGGCCTTCCTCCTCCTCCACCTCAGCCATGTCGATGACATCAAGGCCAGATGAGAAATTACCCCCAGCGCCTGTAATGATAACTACCCTAACCTCTTTCATCCCTGCCAGTTTGTCCACAAGTCTTGTGGACTCATCGATGATAATCCGGCCAAATGCATTTAATCGATGGGGTCGGTTTAGAGTCACCACAGCAAGCCCATCTTTGACATCAACCGTTATCTCCTTAAAACTATTCATGTTGCCCCCCGTATTATTTTACAAGTGAAGAATTTTCTATTAATTATCCATCTTAATAAAATTGCCAGCGGTCATTACAGCTTTATTACAACAGTGTCCGCAATCATATCGTGCCACCCTTGGCGTTCATTGTCAACAATTACCCAAAAAAACCCAAAGCAGAGAAGAACAAATGAAATAATATAGCCAAAAAACCTCAACGTGGAAATAAGGGGGCCAATTCTCCTGCCGTCTGACCTAACCACCTGAATGCCCAATATCATTTTCCCAATGGTCTGCCCGAAGACCATGTGCATGATGATAAAATAGAGGGGTGGGATTGCAACGATTATCCCCAACGTTGTTTTGATGTATGGAATAGCCTGTCTAACAATCTCGATTCCCTTGCTGCTCAAGACCATCTCCACAATTGCTGTGTTTTTGCCAATAAATAGCGCCGTACCCGAAATCAAAGCGCCAATGAACATCACAAGAAAAAAAATATCAAAACACATTGCGAAGGACCTGCTGATAAAACCCGCCCTCTTAAAATCGTTAATATCTTTTTTTAGCCTAACCAATCCGTCTCTGGCAGATAAGATGGTCCCTTTTTTCCTACTTTTGGGGCCGGGCAAAAACGTCCTTGAATTCACAGGTCCCTCGACCTCTTGCCCTTCCCCCGGTTTAAAGGTGTGACCGCACCTTATACAGCTCAGGGTATCGGTTCTGTTTACAAAACTGCACTGGGGACACTTCATATTTCTTTCAAATCCCCCCATTTATACTGTATGATTGCAACCGCAACACCGGGGGCGGTTTCCGCACGAAGGATCCTCCCCCCCAGTCCAACCACACAAAAGCCGGTATTTTTTGCAAGCCCAATCTCTTCATCAGAAAATCCCCCTTCAGGGCCTGTAAATAAACTGACAACATGGTCAAACGGCTTCCCCGTTATCTCCTCTTTTGGAAACCCTCCTCTCTCCTCTTCAAAGAATATCATCTTTTTCCCTTCGGCATGGGAGACTGCAGCCGAGAAACTTACGTGGGGAAAAACCACCGGAATTACAGTTCGCATAGATAATCTCGACTGCTCCTTTGATATTTTTTTCAGCCGTAAAAGCCTTTCGTCGCCAATCTTTGTAGGAACCGTCCTCGAAGATACAAAGGGGGTGATGGAGGCGACCCCAAGCTCCACAGCGTCGGTAACAACCCGCTCCATTTTTTTCCCTTTTAAGAGACCCACATAAAGGTGAATGGAAAGGGGTGATTGCTCACTAATGTCGAGTTTCTTGAGAATCTCAAGTTCGACACCATTTGCAAGGATATTACAGATTGCTGCCGAAAACTCGTTTCCATCATCATCCACCACTTTCACATTTCCCCCAAGGCCAAACCGCAAAACATTCAGGAGATAATGCCGCTCTTGTTTTGCAACTCTTACCTTTTGACCTTCCTTCAAACTTCCAAGGATAAAAAGCCTCGTCATCTATTCAACCGTCCCTTTGCTTTTATTGCTGCTATTTTTAATATCAATAAGCTCGTAAATCCTCACCGGCTTTTCTTTTCCCTTTACTGTTACGTTCCCAATATCCCTGACTTTTAGGTTCCGGGTTTTTTCATATGTATATTCACTGATGATTATGGTCGTTTTGAACTCCTTGTTCAATCCCTCCAGACGAGACGCCAGATTGACATGATCGCCAATGACGGTATAGTCCATCCTGAGGTCAGAGCCGATATTTCCCACCACGACCTCGCCCGTGTTGATCCCCACTCCAATCTTCATGGCGGGTATCCCCTCTTTTGCAAATTCGACGTTCAATTTATTTAATTTTTCGATCATGGAAAAAGCGCAAAGACTCGCATTGGTTGCATGATCGGGGTCATCCACCGGGGCACCAAAAAATGCCATAATGGCATCTCCGATATATTTGTCCAGCGTCCCGCCATAGTGAAACACCACCTCGACCATCGCACCCAGATATCGATTCAAACGTCTCACAACCTCTTCCGGGGGAAGGTTCTCGCTCATCGAGGTAAAACCGCGGATATCCGAAAAGAGTATAGATACCTCCTTTCTTTCGCCAATATCCACCTTTAACTCGTCAAGACTTTTGCTTATTTCATCCGCCACCTGAGGGGAGACATACTTTGAAAAAGCGGTTTTAAATCTACTTTTTGCTCTCCCTACAGTCACGTAGTTTATCACAAGAGAAGCGACAAAAGAGAAAAAGATTGCCCCCGACGGAGCCAGATAGTCCACCATTATCCTTTCGATTTTAAAGAGAAGCGCCACGACTGCAGTAAAGACAATAAATATTGCGAGAAAAGAAATTATCCCTTTTGTGGCGCTCCCGACCCGAAGAGAGATGGACGCCATCAAAGTGGCAAGCAAAAAAATCAGGACGGCAATTGCTCCGCTGGAGATGTGCTTTACGTGGGAGTTGTTGACAATATTGTCGATGACCGTGGCGTTGAGCTCCACCCCAGGATAGACCGGAGAAAAAGGCGTTGCCCTTAGATCGTAAAGGGCGATTGCCGTTACGCCAACAAGAACCGCTTTTCCAGAAAACTCTTCAGGGGAGATAGTGGGCGTTTTCCCGTTGTGAATCGCCAAAATAGATTCGAGGATATCCCCGATTTGGTAATATTTATAGGTCTTGTATGGGCCGTGCCAATTTATAGACATCCTGCCGTCTTCAAGAAGCGGGATGCTTATTTCCCCAACTGTGAGTATTCGATCTTTTCCAATCTTAATTGTTTCTTTTGCTGGGTCAATTCCAATAATCTTCATGGCAGACAAAAAGGCCAATGATGGATAATAGTCTCCATTGTATTTGAATATGGGATACGTCCCTCTGGAAGGGCCGTCCGAGTCGGCAACAAAATTTGTTGCCCCAACACCCGATGATGATGTCAAAAGTCCAAGGTAGGGAAGTGTGACCGACAAATAGTCCGCAAATTCAATATCGCTGTTGTTGAGAACTTTTAACGAATTTTTCTCTTTAAGGTTCAATCCTCTTATCATCGAATCATAGTCTTGGGAGTTTCCTGGGGGGTCGGGTCTAAAAACCATTGACGCAATGACGTTTCCCGCTTTTAGGGACGCTTCGGCAAAAGCTGTGTCCGAGGCGGGATTTTCTATGTCCGGCTCCGGAAAAATGATGTCGAATATAACGGTCTTTGCATTGCCAACTTTCAAATAGTCCACAATAACCCCAAATATCTCCCTGGGCCAGGGCCAAGTCCCAAGGTTGTTCCTATAGAAGGTAATGCTCTGTTCATCCACTACGATGATGACTATGTTAGGGTCTCGACTCTCCTTGTCTGAAAACAACCTGAAGCGGATGTCGCCGGTCTTGTTTTCAAAGGTTGTAAGCAGACCCGAAAAGTAGAGGAGAAAAATAAAGAGGGAGACGGACAAACCTGTAGCAATGCTAATGAGGGTTTTGTAAAGAGAGGGGTGATTCTTCTTAAGTTTTTTCATATACATATTATTATCAATAAAACGTGAAAGTGGCAATACTTTTTCTTGTTTAAAGCAGCAAATTATTATTAAAAACATCTGCCAGTGTGGATAAGGGAGTTCTTGACACAACAATCGAGATGACGTATATTAAACGGATGAAAAAGGGTCTGGTAATTATTTTGAGAAAGAGAAGTCTCCGATTTAATGTGAAATATATAGAAGGTTGTTATGATAAATAAATTAGAAAATAAAGAGATTGTTGGCACCTCAAATGTTGAGAGGGAATCCTTGCTCTTCACTATAGTTTTTCTTCTTGCCTTGCTTCTAAGAGTTGTAATGTTCCTCAGAATTCAGGGTATTGCGCCAGACAGCCCCAACTATATCTACGAAACCCAAAGACTTATTGATTATGGGTTCAAGGAATTTTTCAGCCAGGGATTTGCTGGTATATTTACAATCTATCCAATCTTTATCTATCTTGTAAACCTTCTTGTAGATAATCTCCTCTTGTCGGCAAAACTCGTCTCCCTAATCTTTGGAACTGCCGTTATTTTCCCACTCTATTTTATTACAAGGAGACTGATGGGGATAAGGGTCGCCCTGATTACTATCTTTTGTTTTGCAACTCACCCTTACCTTATCCGATATTCCGTTGAGATACTAAAAGATACGACTCTCTTCTTTTTCTCTATTACCGCCCTCTATTTTGCATTTACTGGCTTATGGAAGAAAAAATACCTATTTTTTTTCCTCGCTGGTGTTTTCTCATGGATTACAGTACTTGTCAGATTGTATGGAATTGTCCTGATCTTCGCAATCCCATTTGCCATTATAATCTCGGAGCTGAAAGACAAAAGGAGTATTAAGGAAATACTGACCAATCTCTTTCTCTTCCTTGTCCCAATTCCTCTGGTAGGCTTTGTCTTTTTTTATATTTTTGTCGGCCCGGAACAGGAGTTTCTCCTTGGAAGTTTTACAAGCCTGGTTTTAAGATTCGACTACACCGCTGATACTGTATTTGCGAAGATTTTAATAAATAACATTCCTTCAGGTATAAGCTCAGATTATATAGAATTAATTACTAATCATTTTTACCTTGTGGCTACGGCCGAATTTATAGATACCTTTTTCTCAGCATTTTCAGGGGCACTCTTTATCTTTTTCATTATTGGAGTTTATCTTGACAGAAAAAATATCTGGAGAGATCGACTAAGACTATTTATTATCTCTTTTGCATTCCCATTCTTTGCCTTTGATTTTGGGATAATCATTACCCACTTCATCGTCTCAAAACGCCATATTATGCCCCTCATTTTAGTCCTCCTCCCGTGGTCGGGTCTTGGACTTGGGGCTATCTTGTGGTGGCTCAAAGAATGGATGTCATCCTCAAAGAAAACTTTAAGATGGTTGTCCCGCTGGATAATCCCGGCTGTTTTTTTCATTTGGGCTTTTTCCACAATGTTGTACGTTGCCAGACCCTACAGGGCAAAGGTAATTTATCAAGAAGAGGCGGGTAAATATCTAAAGGAAACAGCGGGGACGGAGTTAGTAATTATGGCTAATAATTATAATTCAAGAGTTGTCTTCTATGCAGGGGGAAGCGGGAAATATTTTCACGCCACCAAGGCAGAAAACCGCAATAAATTTATGACTATATTTAACAAATTCAATCCCGACTACCTTCTATGGGATACTCACATAGGCCCCCTTCCCGATATATATGGAGAATTTGAGGACAAGGGGTTAATTGAGTTTGAAAAGAAATTTGTCAGCACAAGGGATGAAGTTGTTTATATTTACAAGGTTAATAAGTAGAGCTTCTGCGTTTAAAAGTATTATCTTTTTTATTATAAAGACAGAGAAAAAGAGAAATGAAAAAGTTTAGCGGCTTGCTCTCCGTCCTCATTCCCCTCGCGCGCATTGCACTTTTATATTTTGCCAATTTTGAGTTCGTCTCCATCCTCGAACTAAAATTCACAGACATAATTCAGC
>JAUWME010000198.1 GCA_030613285.1 Candidatus Zymogenus sp.
AAGGTTTTTCAAGATCGTAGGTGCGGTTCTCCACAGACACCCGCCCATCGCTCATGGCCTCCAAAAGGGCACTTTGCGTCCGGGGCGATGCTCGGTTGATCTCGTCTGCGAGAACAAAATTGTGAAATATTGGGCCGGGAATAAATTCAAATTCCTCGCCCGATTTCCTATACACCGAAACGCCGATGATGTCAGAGGGAAGCATATCGGACGTAAACTGTATCCTCATGAAGCTTCCACCAACAGACTTTGCAATGGCATGGGCAAGAGTAGATTTACCCACCCCGGGAATGTCCTCGATTAGAAGGTGGCCCGCAGATAACAGCGTTATCAATGAATGTCTAATGACATCTGGCTTGCCGATGATGGCCTTCCCCACATTTTCAGACAGCCTATCAATTAATTCCTTGGGCGTTTTTTGACTATTGGCAATTCCAACATTTAAACCACTACCCTTTTCCGATATTTTTAGTTCCATATCATTTATTATAACCACTCTATCCCCATTTAGTCAAGGAGAGTGTACAAAAAACCCTTTGAAACAACTAATATTTTTCCAAGTCTTTTCTAAATCTTTTTTTGACAATACCCTCTTTTTGTGCTATACTGTTTTTTTAAGGTATTCGTTCTCTCTATATAAAATCCATACAAAGGTGGTTTTATGAAGTATTTGGCAATTTTCCTCGCACTAATAATCGTCGCAGCTGCCACAGTCGGTGGCTATTTCTATCTCTTTAAATACGTCCCCGCCATTTCAGAACTCGAATCCAACGAAAGTGAAATATTTCAGCTTGAAAAAAACATTGCGAAGGCAAAGGCAGACCGCGATGTAATGGAAGCCCGCCTAAACGAGGCAAACAGCAAGATTGGTGAGCTCACAGCGAAAGATGAGAGCAAAACCGAAACTGTAAACGAAATAGAAGAAACCTACAACGAATTGATAAATAAACTAAAAGAAGAGATAGATGAAGGACAGATAGAAATAACTACACTAAAAGAGGAATTAACAGTAAATGTCCTTGACAAGATCCTCTTCGATTCGGGGAAAACAAAAATAAAACCGGAAGGACTCGATGTACTAAAAAAAGTTGGTGATATATTAAAAAAGACTGAAGGAAAGCTGATTATAATTGAAGGACACACAGATGATGTCCCGATATTGAACCCGACTGTCAAAAAGAAATATCCGACAAACTGGGAGCTCTCCACAGCACGGGCCACCACTGTTGTAAGATACCTCCAAGATCAATCGAGAATCGACCCAAAACGTCTGATTGCCACAGGTTACTCCAAATACAGCCCCGTGGCCGATAACAGCCCCGATGAGGGTAAGTCGAGAAACCGAAGAATCGAGATCGTCCTAAAACCCGACAAAAGGCACCCTAAACCAGACGAAATTACCCCTGAATAATATGCCCTGCCAAATAACGGAGACCGGGTAATTTTCAAGATGGGGTTGGGCAGGTGGGATAATAAGAATTGGTCAATAATTTAGTTTGGTGGGTCAAGCGACAATTTAGTCAATAGGGATTGTTCAATAAAAATTAGTGGGGTAGGCATCAGGTTTATAGGAAAGGTTAGTTATATAGCCTTTAGCTCGATAGCACCGTACATTAGAAACATTTGCGTAAAGAGTTTGAAAATAATGGCTGATATAATTTTAGGGTTTTGATAAGGAGCTACAAAGATGTTGTTTAAAGTTGGGGATCTTGCTGTATATCCGGCCCATGGAGTGGGACGAATTGAATCAATAGAGGAAAAAGAGATTTCTGGAATATGTCAGATCTTTTACACCATGCGGATTATGGACAATGGAATGACAATTATGATCCCTTCTTGTAACATCAAGAGTGTAGGGTTAAGACAAATCATTTCCAAGTCAAAGGTTAAAGAAGTTTACTCAATTCTCAAAGACAAAGAAGCTAAAATTGACAATCAAACATGGAACAGAAGATACAGAGAATATATGGAAAAGATCAAAACCGGGTCTGTCTTTGAAATAGCTGTTGTTCTAAGGGATTTATCCATCCTCAAACAGGATAAAGAACTATCTTTTGGTGAACGTAAGCTTCTTGATATGGCAACGAACTTGCTCGTTAAAGAACTTGCAATTGCAGAAAAGATGGATGAAGATCAGGTACGAATAGATATAGATATTATTTTAACCAAGTAACTAAAACAGCCGTTAGAAAAACACACACTGTTGCCTTGTTCTTCTCCTGATAATTTCACGAAACCTATTGTTTCATTTTTTGTCAATAAAATTGGGGTAGACATAGGCGAAAGATTTTTTTAAGTCAGGTTACAATAATTGATTTATTAGACAAATTTTAATTATTTTTAAGGAGGTACATAATTTTGGGTACAATTATTTTACGGGTTTGTTTCATAATCTTTGTAGCAACACTGGGGTATTTGTCGGGACCGATATTAAAAACTGCTATCTCGCCGCCGTATAATTTAATTATAGGTGGGGCGGTTGGCGCTATTTTAGCCATCATAGTAATTATCAGTATAATCTGGGCCAAAAAGAATGATCTAAAGGTGGTTATCAGCGGTGCAGTGGGTCTATTGTTCGGCGTTATCATCGCCAACTTAATTTCATACACTTTGATTTTTGAAATATTAGAACCTAATCCAATCACAATCGCAATCTTTATTCTCACTAATGTCATTTTTGCTTATCTTGGATGTGGCATTGGGATAATAAAGGGACCGGAAATCAACTTCAGATTTTTTAGAAGATCCATCGGAGAATCGCAACCAGAAAAACAATATAAGATTCTCGACACTTCTGTAATTATTGACGGCCGTATTTCTGACCTCTGTGAGACTGGCTTTATTGAGGGAGTATTTCAAATTCCGCAGTTTGTACTAAGGGAGCTGCAACACATTGCCGATTCTTCCGATCCCATCAAAAGGACAAGGGGAAGGCGCGGCCTTGATATCCTCCAAAAACTTAAAAAGCAGATGGATCTCGAAGTCGAAATTACCGATCAAGACTTCCCCAAAATCAGGGAAGTGGATTCAAAGCTCATTGCCTTGGCCCAAAAAAATGGTGGAAAGATCATCACCAACGACTTTAACCTAAACAAAGTAGCCGAGCTTCAAGGCGTACTTGTATTAAACATCAACCAACTCGCCAACGCCCTCAAACCAGTTGTGCTTCCCGGCGAGATAATGAACGTTCGAATCATAAAAGAGGGGAAAGAAGAAGGACAGGGGGTGGCCTACCTTGACGACGGCACGATGGTTGTTGTAGACAACGCCAGAAGATTTATAGGAAAAAATGTCGATGTCTCTGTAACCTCCGTCCTCCAGACCACCGCAGGGCGAATGATCTTTACGCTCCTAAAAAGTGAAGAATCCAGCAGATCCTATGAAAACCCAGAAGTTTAATTGAAAAAGAGTAAGAGGCCTGATGTTTCCTTACCCTGTTTGAACTGATTAATTTTCTGGTAGTTATTAAAAAGTGGCGCTAACAAGCCATTGTCTATTAGTTGACAATCAGTTGGCTGTCAAATTTGTTAAACGAGATAATGATATGAGATTTGGCATCGGCCACGACGTCCACAGACTTGTAAGGGGAAGACCGCTGATTTTGGGTGGTGTTGCCATCCCCCACAAAAAGGGGCTTCTTGGACATTCCGATGCCGACGTCCTCACCCACGCAATAGCAGATGCCCTTTTTGGTGCGGCGGGGTTGGGCGACATCGGCCGACACTTTCCTGACAGCGACCCCGCTTTTAAAGGGGCAGACAGCATTGAGCTTTTAAAAACGGCGTACAAGAAGGTGCAAAAAGCGGGGTTTTACTTCAATAACCTCGATGCCGTTATTATCGCCGAGAAACCAAAGTTAGCAGACTTCATGGTCGAAATGGAAAAGAACCTCGCCGAGGCTTTAGAGACCAATCCCTCGAAAATAAACATAAAGGCCACCACCACAGAGGGCCTGGGGTTTGAGGGCAAAAAAAGGGGAATTTCAGCCTGGGCAATAGTTTCAATAGTATCAACAAAAAAGCCCACAACCGGGGAGGGTAAATGACCACCGACACTCCTTCCCTGCCAGTAAGGGTCAGATTTGCCCCAAGTCCCACAGGCCCCCTCCACCTTGGAAACGCAAGGATTGCGGTGGCAAACCACCTCTTCAGGCTAAAGACAAAGGGCGCCTTAATCCTGCGGATTGAAGACACCGATGCTGAGCGTTTCGATCCAAATTCTGAAAAACTAATTATCAATGGACTTAAATGGCTTGGGATATCTCCTGACGAAGGGCCTGGGCTTGGTGGCAATTTTGCTCCTTACAGACAGGGCGAAAGAAACAATATCCATAAGAAAACGGCGGAGAATCTCCTGAACGATGGCTTTTGCTTTAAATGCTTCTGTTCAGACGCTGAACTTGAGGATGAACGAAAAAATGCGATGGCGATGGGGATTGCCCCTCGCTACTTGGGAAAGTGTCGAGACCTCACAGAGAGTGAGATTATTGCCAACGGGGACAAGCCCTTTACCATCCGCTTTAATGTTAAGAAAGCCCAAGCTGGCCGAGAGATTGTCATAAAAGACCTCGTCCACAAAAGGGTTGCCTTCCCCACCAATGCCTTTGGCGATTTTGTCATTTTAAGAGCTGACGGGTCTGCGGTGTATAACTTTTCATCTGTAGTGGATGATCACCTCATGGGAATTACCCATGTCATCCGAGGCGAAGACCATCTCCCCAACACCCCCAGACAGGTTCTTGTTTACAAGGCGCTCAAGGCCAGGCCCCCAACCTTTGCCCACCTTCCCCTTCTTCTTACAAGCAGCGGTAAAAAACTGAAAAAGAGAGAAGGCAAGACCCCCAACCTCGAAGACTTGAGGGTGATGGGATACACCCACGATGCGATCCTGAACTACCTTGCCTCCATGGGAAATCCAACCTTCAACGCAAAAGAGATACTAAGTGCCGATGCTATCGCGAAAAAGTTTGAGATTGAACGTTTGGGCAGGGGTGCCGTCAAGGTGGACATGGAAAAGCTGAAATGGATAAATCGGCGACACATTCGAGGACTCGGCTCAGATGAGCTTACAGAGATGATCCGCCCATTTTTGCAGACTGCGGTTCTTGATGACGATGAATCTAACATCAAGGATTTTGTTGTAGCCATCAGGGAAAATATTTCACTCCTTACAGATTCCGCAAAATACGTCCCCATATTCTTTAAGCATCTCCCGCCAATGAACGATGAGGCAAAAGAAGTTCTCTC
>JAUWME010000012.1 GCA_030613285.1 Candidatus Zymogenus sp.
GAAGATATTTTTTTGGAACGTGTCAAAAAGCCCGAAGAGCTTGCCCTCCTTCTGCTCCTTCTCCTGCCTCTTCCGCTCGTCTTCCAAAAACTCCCGAAGAGTGTGGCAGCGGTTGGCCAAGGCGATGGCGAGGTCTTTTGCCCTGTCTATGCTCTGGGGTTCAACTGTCAGGAAGTTAGAAATCAGCTTTAAGACTTTTTCTGCCAGCTCTTTGTCAAGCTTCGACTTTTTGTTTGAAAGGTCTGTTTGATAGCAAAGCTGTTCTCGACTTGTAACCTCACCTTTGTAAATCCATATCCACTCGTGGTAGTTGGTGAGGATGATGTTGTCGGAAAGCTTTTTGTATTTTTTTATCTGGTCGGACTTTAGAGTCCTGTCAAGGTTTTCCCCAATTTTTTTGGTCTCAAGGTAGCCGACAATCGACCCATCCAAGTTGAACATAAAATCGGGAGCGCCACCCCCGGCACTGTCATGTGTCGGCTCATGGATAACTTCAATGCGCTTATCACTTTCAACTTGCATGACAATTGCATTAAGCAGGTTTTCCAGTGCGGTTCGAAACGTCAGTTCAGTACCTTTATCAGGATCGTAATCCTTCAGTCTTTTGAAGAAAACCTTCAGGGCATCTACCATGTTATTTTCCATCAATATAAATGTTGGGGCGAAATATCAAACATAGAATAATTGCCCCAACATTTTACAGATTAAGCTGTTTAACGTCTCCAAGGAAACAGGAGATCAAATACACCTCTCCTCTGCGGACTACTATCCCCAGGAGATGTTCCGCCGCTGCCATCGTATGGCGGTGTTGTTCCACTTCCACCGGGCGACGTTGTGCCATCATTGTAAGGTGGCGGCGTTCCACTACCATCGTAAGGTGGTGTTGTTCCACTTCCACCGGGGTCAGTAGAACCACCCGGCGTTGTTCCGCCACCAGATGGCATCACGTTACCTCCAGGAGGCATCCCTTCGTCAATATCTGTGGGTCTGGGCTTTCTCTTCCTTTTAACCGGCTTTTTCTCCTCTACCTCTTCTTTTGGGAGGTCTTGGGCAACCACCACAAATGTGATGGTCTTAAAAAGCTCATCATCAAGATAAATCTTCCACGCTTGTGCCCCCACGGGGTAAACGGCGTCCATTGTAAACACCTTCGCAAAAGTCCCCTTGTCTGCAGTGATGGTGGAAGTAAATATCCCCCGGTTTTCCTTTGGGAACAGCTGGAAAATTCCATCGGGTGATACCTGTGATTCCATACCCTCCGGGATGTAGGGATAGAGTATCTCCTGGTGATATTTTACCGATTTGCCGTTTTTGATTTCGTAGTCAAAGCTGATGCCAAATTTGGTGTCGGGAATTCTGGGGATGGTGGAAGTTTCAACAACGGTAACGGTTCCCAGCACATCTGTTGTAATAACCCCCGCCCTAAAATTTGCAATTTCGCAGCAGTCTATCACCGTATCGTATTCCCCTTTTGGTGAATACGCCAAAAAGTAAACAAGTGCGGCGACAATCAGAAGGACTGCAAGAAACGACACTGCGGCAATGACCGGGACTTTGGAGTCCATAGGTCCCGCCGCCGCTCCAGCCCGCATATCATCGCCCCGAAATTCAATCCTCGCGCCGGGAAGCTCAACAACATCCCCAACATGAAGCTGAACGCCGCTGTTTTTAACGGTCTTTCCATTGACCTTACTTCCGTTTTTGCTTCGGTCAAAAAATGTGACTACCCCCCCACTGGCGGTAAAATGTCCATGCTCTCTGGAGACCTTTTCGTTTTTAATAACAATGTCGTTATGACTGGACCTCCCCACCTTGTAGGTCTGGTTGTCAAATTCGACCCTCCTTACGTTTCCATCACTGTATCTAATTTCTAAAACTTTCATAACCTTCTCTTCAAAAAAAGTTAAAAAAAATGTTTGTTTTTCGCTTCTTCAAACTGCGCAAACTTGCCCTTTTAAACCTACAATATTTTACAGGGAGCATTTGTCAAAATCAGATTGTCTCAAAAAGGTGGGCAATTGAATTGCTGTAATAGTCCAGAACGTGCTTCCTCTCTGGGTTTATCCTGACTTCCCCCTTTTTTTTGTAAACAATCTTTCTCAAACTCAAAACCTCGATAGCAAGGTCCATGCTCTTTTGCATCTCCTGAATTTCTATAATCCCATACTCAAAGTTGACAAGCTCCATCGTGCGATCTTCTTCCACGTCTTTGAGTTTCTGCTTTTCTTTCATCAAATCCAAAAAGTCATTACCCATAACAATCCTTGCGTCTTTTTGGATAAGCTCTTTTTTTAGATCCGTCATACTTTGGAGGAGATCAGATTCCGGTATTTTGTTTCTTCCGTCCTGAAGAACTGCGTAAGCCAAAAGTGGCACCGGTGTTATAGGAATTATTTCCGCCACTCTCTCTAAAATGTAATCGGCGAAATTCTTGATTTTAGAAAGTCGTTCTTTTCTTGGCAGGGTAAAGATTTCGCTGCAATTTTGCTCCAAGTATCGATCCAACGAGATGGGTGTACCAAAGGCCACCGATGTATAACCGTATTTTCTGACCCCCTTGAAGATGTAGAAGAAACCGTTTCTGATTACCACCCTTGGGATTTTTACGATTAGTTTTAGTCCAGAGAAGACTTTCTTCATGCCCCGCTTTTCGGGGTCTGCGCCGCCAATTTCTTTGATGAGGTTCATGTCTTCCAGCACCCTGTCGTAGTTTATTGCTGTTGGGACAAAGAGCAAATCCTTTGTAAAATCGGGGTCATTCTTGATTTTTATAATATAGTCCAAAAGCCCGACCTTTGTATCCCTAATTCTGCCGTCCCTTGACAGACCCCCTTCGATGAATATCCCCTGGGTAATGCCGTTTTTGCTTATGAGTTGGATGTATTTTTCCAGCACCTTGTGATATAGGGGCTCTCTGTATCTCCGCCTGATGAAATACGAACCAAAACTCTTAAAGATATACTCCAGTGGCCAAACTCTGGCCCATTCGCCCACGGCATACGAAAGAGCGATATGCTCGGCAAGCATATAGGCCACGAGGATATAGTCAACATTGCTTCTGTGATTCATGATGTAGATAACGACGGTGTTTTTTGGGATTTTTGAGATGGCCTTGAAGTTTTCCTTATCGATAACGACGTTATAGATTAGGTTTAGCAGAAATTTTGATGAAGCATAGCCAAATTTGTAGTATGATAAGACATTGAAAAATGGTAGAATCTCGTCGATGTAGCCCTCCACCCTGTCCAGGGCCTCTTCTCGCGTAATATTATTTTCCTCGGCATATTTATCCATCTCCTCCCAGATTTCCGCCTCTTTGAGAAGCTGAAACTTGATATACTTTTTTCTCGTTAGCTTGAACCTGTCCACTCGCACTCGGAAACGGCGAATAGCCTTGATGCTTGACTTCTTGACGAGATTTTGTCCATATTTTTTGAGTTTTTTTCTAAAAACGAAATAGAATAAAAGGAAGCCAACGAGGATTATCAGGGCGGTTTTTTCCCACATACAGACCTCCTAAAATGAGCAAAAAAGAAACGATGTTACAGATTATTTATCACATATTTTCAAAAATCTCAATATCATTAGTAAATTACTTCAAAAAAAGAGGGAGGGGAATATCTTCCCCCTCCCTGAACTTTTCAGGCTATTTTTTGGTTAATGTCGCTTAAAAGTCATTTGGGATTTTCTTGCACTTGCCTATTCTTACCAATACTGACATTTTTCCCTTCTTCAGGTAGCAAGGAAATATTAGACTAAATAAGGCAAGTCTGGCAAATCAAGCTGAACAAGACATTTCTCAACCATTTTACACTTTGGACATTAGATATTCAAGAGACAATTTTTTTCAATACTATCTACAGAGATGGCAATTGTCACCGAATGGCGCTTCTTGAGACTGCACCAATCCTCATCTCCCACAACATACCAACCCTTTCAACCTACCTCCCCTAAATTGCCAATCCTTATAATGCACCATCCCCCACAATGTACCAACCCCCGGAGATTGCCAACCTTAGTATTGACTTCTTCTTCTTCGGAGAGCTTTTGCAGCCCTTTTTTTGGCTTCTGCTCTCTTTCTCTTCTTTTTGATACTCGGTTTCTCGTAGAAGCGTCTTTCTTTCATTTCTTTGAAGAACCCGCTTTTGGCGAGTTTGTTTTTTAGGACTTTCAACGCCTTTTCTACGTCGTTGTCGTAAACTTTGACCTCCAAGTAGTTACACCTCCTCTCTGTTGTTTAGGACACTCATTGCTTTTCGCTTGTGCCCTGAAGTTAAAACATTGTTTAGAAATCGTTTAGACATCATTTAGCAAAATTTATTATAGCACCTTCACCAATTACCTTTATATCATTGTTGTTGGGTAAAAATCAAGAAAAAAATGATGGGAAAATGGTTTTGTGAGATTACTTTTTTGGATACTTTTTTCTAATATCAATTTGAGATGGCGCTTTTCTTGACATTTTTTTAAAGATTTGATATGATTATTAAATATCGCGGTGTTTTGCAGTATTGATAAAAGATAGAGAGTGGGACAGTGGTGGAAATTGCAGTAAGTGAGGATAGCAAAAAAGTTCTTCTCCATTCCTGTTGTGCCCCGTGCACGATTTATCCACTGAAGAGGCTTGAAGAGGCCGGTTTTACGGTTGTGGGGTTTTTTTATAATCCAAACATTCATCCTTTTGCCGAGTTTGAAAAGAGGCTCGATGCCGTTATTGAGTATTATCGTGAGATTGGAGTTCCGTTGATTGTCAACGCCTCTTACGATGTTTCCGATTTTCTTAAGAGAACTTTTTGCGACGATGTCGATAGATGCGAGGCCTGCTATCGGATTAGATTTTCTAAGGCTTTTGAGACGGCAAAAGAGGAAGTTGTTGGAATCGACGCTGTAACTTCAACGCTTTTTTTTAGCAAGTATCAAGATCACGAGGTTTTGCTAAAGATAGCGAAAGATGAATCGGTAAAATCGGGGGTCTCATTTCATTACGAGGATTACCGTACAGGTTGGGATGAGGGTCGAAGGCTTTGCCGAGAAAGTGGTATGTACAGTCAAAAATATTGCGGCTGCATAATAAGCGAAGAGGAGAGATATCAAAAAAAATCGGAGCCCTTATTAAAGGCACTGGGAGGTGACCATAATGAATTTTAGGATTTTCTCTTGTGATGTTCGAAGGGGGAGGTTTCTACTTCCTTCGATAATCCTTTTTACCTTGCTCTTTGTTTTCATGGCCCCGTTTCTGGGGATTACCCAAGATGACGAAAAGATGATTCTGGGAAAGGTTTACAACGATACGGATATTGTCCCGCCAATGCATGGGCCTGTGCCGATAAATATCGTTGTTGATGATTACTTTATGGGTCGGGTTGAACCGGGAGAAAGCCTTGTTATCGAACTTAAATCGAGACGGGTTCCTTACGTGGTCAAGGCCTACGTTTTTGATTACGATGGGAGCTCCTTTTTTGCGGTTGTGGACCTTCCCCTCAAAAGCCCTGTGATGGTGCCGGTAAGCCACAGGGGAGAGATTTCTCCATTCTGGGTGGCCTTTGAGGGAATTCGTTGGGGCACTAATGATTAAAAGAGGAAAGTGGTTGGATTTCTTCCACTAATTCTCATCAGTCACCATGTAACCAGCATAATATTGATTGTCGTAATTTATTGTCTCACTTTTTTGTTGGGTTACAAATAGCGTAAAGTACTATAAAAAATAATTTTGGGGGTTATCATGCCAGAAAAAGGTGTATTTTGGGAAGGGATATCCAGTGGGATAGCAGAAAAATTAGAGGGGATGATTGAATATATTCCACTTCTTGGTAGTTATCTCAGAAGAGAGAACGATCGGGAGGTCGACAAAATAATCCGGGAGCACATGGCCGACAGGTTTGACAACCTGAAGGGAGCTGTTATGAAGGTAATGACAGCTGGGGCCGAATCCGGGAAGCTTGAGGGGTTGGATAAGCTCGACAGGTTATCTCGGAGGCTTGATAAGCTCAGGGACACCGTGAAGTTTGCCGCCCACGGCTACTCCGGCCTCTTTGACAGAATAAAGGTCAGGGACGAGGAGTTGGAGGCGCTGTTTAATTACGACCTTCAGATGCTTGCCAAGATAGAAGAGACAGACAAGCGACTTTCTGGAATTGATAGCGTCCTTGGAGATGAAGAAAAGCTTAAGGTTGAAATAGACGCCCTTTCGGCTTTTATCAGTGAGATGGAAGTACTTGTTAAAGACAGGAAGTACGCTATGACATCTGGTGGTCCTTTTCAGAAGGAAGTAGAATAGTAAATTAAAAAGAAAAGAAAAATTGATGCATGAAGGGAGGTAACCAAATATGGCTCAACATTTAGAAGTTATAGAATACTTTTTTCAAGATGAAACCGAGATGGTCCATCGAATTCCAGAGACTGGCTCGACAGAGACGAAGCTTGGGGCACAGCTTGTTATAAGGGAGAGCGAAGCCGCAATCTTTTTCCGGGACGGCAAGGGGCTTGATGTCTTTGGTCCCGGCAGGCATACACTGACCACAATGAACCTCCCGATTTTAACCAAATTTCTTTCGCTTCCCTTCGGGCACAAAAGTCCGTTTCGTTGTGAGATTATCTTTTTAAACATGAAGGTCTTTATAGACCTCAAGTGGGGAACCAGAAACCCTGTGGCCTTTCGGGATTCTGAGTTTGGATTGGTAAGGCTCAGAGCCTATGGGAACTACACCTTGAGAATCACCCAGCCCCTCCTTTTTGTCAACACGCTTGTTGCAACAAAGTCGTTGATGACAACAGACGGTATATCGGGATACTTGCGAGACGTTATTGTTACACGCTTGAACGATCTTTTGGGCGAAAACATGACGAGCATTCTTGACCTTCCCCAGAACTACGAAGAACTCGGCGTGGTGGCAAAGGTGAGGTTAAGGGATGATTTTGAAAAATATGGTATAGAACTTATCGATTTTTTTATAAATGAGATAACCCCACCCGACGAGGTGCAGCGAATTCTCGATGAGCGCACGGGAATGGGGATTGTTGGAAACATGAACGATTTCTTGAAATACGAGGCCGCAAGGGCGATTGGGCTGCTTGGCGAAGGCGGAGGAGGTGGAGCAGGTGGAGAAGGCGGTGCGGGTGGTATAATGTCTGGGGCTGCTTCGGGAATGGGTGTGGGTGTTGGGGCAGGACTTGGGATGATGGTGCCGGGGATGGTTTTTAAAACCATGATGGAGGAAAAAGCCACACCGGAGGCAATCAAAAAACAGGGATTTGTAAACTGTCCAAAGTGCCACGCCGAAGTCCCGCTGAACTCCAGATTTTGCTCCAGCTGTGGTTCGCAGCTTGTGGTGGTCAACAAATGCGGAAAATGCGGGGAAGACATCCCTGCTGAGGGTAAATTCTGTCCGAGCTGTGGAAAAATGGCCGGCGAGGAAACAAAGTGTGGAAAATGCGGGGCGGTGCTCCCGGATGGAACGAAATTTTGCACCGAATGCGGCGAGAAGATGGAATAGAAGGGGAGAATTAGCCAACTCGATCGACTTGGTTAACTCAAGTTGTGGGCGATTGTTTGCAAGGCTCAAACTAAAAAGTGAAAGAGCTCTCGTCTCCTGAAAAACTGAAGCTCTGTTTTGTTAGTTACCCGCCGTTTTAGGGGGTTGCCGCAAACAGGTTACCACAAATGGAAACGAGGCATTTTGCCTTTGTTCTTACATTTATCTTTGATATTGCATTTGCTCCTACGTTTGATATTGTAATTGCTTTTTACATTTGATATTATACTGCAATTGATATTTCCCAATCTGGTGTCAAATGAAACTCTCGTGCTCACAATGTGGAGCCAAATTAGAAATAGATTCATTCAAGCGGTTTTTGCACTGCCCATATTGTCAATCCTCTCTGGTTGTTGAAAAAGACCGAACCGTTGAGTGTTACATCCTAAAGCATATCCGAAACGATATTTGGGTCAAGGGAGTGTTTCGGGCGTGGCTGAAAAAATCAGGAACACACGGCAATATTGAGGGTAGCAGGATTGAGTTCAAGTATTTTCCGGTTTGGCACGCAACCCTTGATGATGGACAGACCATAACCCAGCCCGCCGCCAACACACTCCACACAGAAATTTCGTCGGTCAAAATCCCCGCTGGAGATATAGAATATTTTAATGACGACACACCGTTATCTGAGGTAATTCAACCCTCCATAAAACACGAGGCAGCAGCGGGCTGGACAATGGATATCCATGACCAAAAGAAAGAGGTCAAACGGTTGTGGCTTGTCTACCTCCCAATATATTTTATTGACTATCAAATAAACGGGGAACGTCATCGAGTATCTATCGTCGGTGAATCGACCCGAATATATTCTGACACGGTTGCAATATCCGAAGACTACAAAATCCCGGCAAAAAACTTGGTCTTCTTTGGCGTCGCCTTTGGGACGTTTCTATTTTTAGGTTTTTTGTTTTCTACTAATATCTTTATCAAGGCTGGAGCAATTGCCGTCGCTGCGGTTCTGTTTTCGGTGGCTGCAAAGTTTTATTTAAAAAAGTAGTGTGTGGTGAATGGAGTTTTTTAGTTGAATGTGGCAGACTATCGTGACATTTCTTTGTGAAGAATATTGAATTATTTGGCAAATAATTAGTTAAGGAAAAAGTTTGGAGCAGCAAAACATATCAACAGAAAATCTGACAATGGAGGCCTTTACTATTGCGGTAACGTGTCCTTCCTGCGGGAGTGCAATCTCCTTTATTGAGGGGAAAACAAAATTAGTATGCGAACACTGTGGACTTTCTTATCTTGTTTTGGGGAGTGGAGGTCTAAAGCGATACTACATCCCCAAAATTGTCAGACGGGAAGGCGCATTAAAATCATTGAAAGAATTTGTAAAGTCAAAAACGATTGATAAAGGCGAAAAGGCAAATGTCCGCCTCATTGACGCAAAGTTGGTTTATGTACCTATCTACCGGGTAAAGGTGAAAGGGGGTGGTTTGTACATTGGGATGGAGGGGAAGGATGTAATCTACTTAGAACTCCCGCCTGAATCCGGCGGGGAGAGAATTGCCCGAAATCACAGAGAGTTTGTAAATGGAACAATCCTGAAAGAGATGAACTATTTTGTCCCCGGACTGGATGTATCTGAGTTTGGTAGATTTGGCATCGCTACAAAATCGAGCGTCTTAAAACTCCATATCTTTGATGAAGACCTTGTAAGCGCCAAGTGGATGGTCTTTGACCCCATCGAAGAGCCTGAAATTGCGCTGAAAAAGGCCTGGGCTGTCCTGTCCTCCTCCTTGAAACCTCAGGGACTTCATCTCCAGTATTTTGAGCTGCAAAAAGTTTTAGAGGAGATATCACTAATTTATTATCCTCTCTACCTTGTGAGATTTTTCATTAACGGGGAGGCAATAAGAGCGGTGGTGGACGGGCTGAGCGGAAACGTCATCAAGGCACGGATACCAAAAAAGAGAAAAAAATTCAATCCCTTACCGGGTATATGGGTTCTTTCACTTGTCGCATTTATCCTGACCCTGTTTCCCGGAATATACTTTGCAATTCCCGTTTTTTCAATCATGGTGTTATTCGCGATTTTTGGAAGAAACAGCGTTCTTCGTACCGTCAATGTACTGCTCTTTCCATCCACAGAGAATGAGGATTATACCATTGGATAAATCGCTCCCTTTTAAACTTGTACCCCTCAAATGTCCCAACTGCTCAGATAATATCGGTATTGGGTCAATGGACAAGGCATTTTTTTGCAAACGATGTCTTGCACTCTGGGGCGAAGGTACGGACAAACTCACAAAACGGGACTTTCAATTTATTGAAGCGCCAAATCCGGGGCCTTATTACATCCCCTTTTGGACATACGGGCTTGCTGCAGACACCCCGCTGGGAAAAATTGAAGATCTTTATGAATATCTTAAACATATTGCATTTTCAAAATCTATTGAATTTGTGGAAAATCACCCCCTGACCCTCTTTGTTTTGGCCATCTCCATCAAGACAGAACCGAACCGCCTGATTGTTTCAAAAAGGTTTACTTACAAGCAAGAAATTCTTACTGTATCCAATCCAAAAATTGGACACATCTGGGGGCCTACAATAAGCGATATGTCCGCAAGAAATTACGCAAAGATGATCTTTCTTTCCACCTTAAGTGAATTGAGAAAGAACTCAGTAGATTTTGTGTCTGAGATCAACATCCACCTGTCTGACCCAATTCTCTCTTTCATACCCTTTTGGGAAGATAAAACTTACTGCAGGGAGATGACAACCAGAATAGCGATTTCAAAAAACCTTATTACTGAAAAGCCAGCCGTTTTTAGGCCATAGTTGACAGGGCAAGTCCCAAGATGACAACTGCTTGATTAACTGCTAAAGTTTTAAACCTCAACAAATAAAAGGGCTTGAACAACACCCCAGGGAGAGATATAATAGCAGAATGTATCAAAATATTTATCAGAGGAATATTAAAAGAGAAGTCTCCACGACGGGTGTGGGAATACACTCTGGAACTCCAGTGACCATGAGGCTTCAACCAGCAATGCCCGATGATGGGATTCAATTTGTCCTGCAATATGTAAACAACACGGGAACCGACACGGTTAAAATCCCCGCCCATTTTTCAATGGTCAAAAGCACAACGCTGGCAACCACCCTAACCAAGGGGAATGTAAACATCTCCACTGTGGAGCACCTCATGGCCACACTTTCGGCCTTCGGCATAGACAACCTCACCATCTACGTGGACGGCTCGGAGCTTCCGGTTTTGGATGGGAGCGCCAAAGGACTCGTTTTGTTGTTAAACTCTGCCGGAATTTTTGAGACCACACAAAAAAGAAAATTTGCAGAGGTTACAGAGAGGGTCAGCGTCAAGTCGGGCGACTCCTGGGCAGAGCTGACTCCAAAGGAGGGGGGACTTTTTATCGATTACACTATCGTCTACGAAAACCCCCACGTGGGCACACAACAATTTGAGTTTGAGCTCACCCCAGATTTTTTTGAAAGTGAGATAGCCCCGGCAAGGACCTTTGGGCTCCTTGAGGATGTTCAATCAATGCTTGATCGCGGCCTGGCCCTGGGAGGTACCCTCGATAACGCTCTGATCATCGGTAACGACGGGGTCTTAAACCCGGATGGATTTAGGTTTCCCGACGAATGCGTAAGGCACAAATGCCTTGATGCATTAGGCGATCTTGCGCTTTTCGGGATGCCTATTATCGGAAAATTCACCGCTTATAAATCGGGGCATATGTTAAACCACCTCCTTGTAAAAGAACTGGCAGAAAGTGGTAAATATCATATCATTGAGGGGAATATCATTGAGGAGAGGAGCGAGGAGAAGGTCGATTCATGAAAACCCGATTTACAATATTTATTGTATCCCTCCTTATTCTTTTGCCCTTTGGCGCAAAGTCATTGGCGCAAAAGGCCTACATAACAAACGTCATAGTTACACCCTATCGAAGTTACGTCTATGTTTATTTCAACATCGAGGGTTGCTTCACACCAGACATGGAGGAAGCAGTAAAAAGTGGCATATCTACAGCTTTTACATTTCACGTTAATCTAAAAAAACACAGAGTGGGTTGGTTCGACTCTACTATTGAAAACAACACTTTTAGACATATTATAAAGTATGACTCCCTCCTTGAACGGTATACAATAATCAAGGAGGAAGAAGGGAAAAAACCTATCGTTGTTAAAGATTTTGAAGAAGCCAAGTTGATAATGGCACGGGTTAGAAATTATCCTATCTTTCCCATTAAAACACTAAATAAAGGAGAAACATACCGTCTTGAGATAAAGGGTGAGCTGGACAAGATTGACATTCCAAAATCTCTGCGTTACGTGCTGTTTATTATCAGCCTTTGGGATTTTGAGACCGAGTGGTACGTAAAAGAATTTAAATATGAATAGTAATGTATATTAGATGAAAGATCGAATTAATAAAATTAGGGAAAAGATGAAGAGGAAGAAGATTTCTCCGGAGGATGCAAGAAAGCGAAGGGAGAGGATTATAATCGTCATTTCTGTAATTGTCATCCTCTGCTTGACTATTTTTGGTACATACATCACCCAAAAAAATCTCGACATTGGTATCGGGGAAAATCTTCTGCTAATTGCCCTGATTGATATTAATATTATCTTACTTGTTCTCGTTATATTTCTTGTTATCAGAAATTTTGTAAAGCTAGTCTTTGAGCGGAAAAGACAAGTAAAAGCCGCAAGGCTGAGAACAAAATTGGTACTCGCTTTTGCCGGCTTGACGCTGTTTCCGACCCTAATTATGTTTTTTGCCGCTATACTCTTTTTTTCGGGAAGCATGAATAAATTTTTCAACGTAAAAGTTGAAAGCTCTCTGGAAGATTCCCTCGATTTGGCAAAGGCCTATTACAACAGCTCCACCGAAAAGGTTCTAACATCTGCAAGTGAGATGGGAGAAAAGTCTAAAAAGTCGAACTACTTAAAGAAGGAGAATGTTGCTCGGCTCAAAAGATATATTATAAGGGAACGTAAAGCGAGGGATCTGGACCTTGTCAAGGTTTTTTCCCCTAACTTGGAAGAGCTTGCCTCGTCGGTTGGCGATGACATCCCCGACAAATCGCTGGAGCGGCTGGATATATCAATATTTGAAAAGGCTTTGAACCGCGAAACCATATCAACCATTCAAACAACAGGTTATGGAGACATCGTCTTGGCCCTTTATCCGGTAATTTCGGATGATTCTGTCGTCGCCATTGTAATGACAGCAAATTTTGTTACAAAATCCTTGATGGCAAAGATGCGTTCAATCGAAACTTTTCTTTATGAATACAAAAGAAATAAACTCTACAAAAAACCAATTGTTACCAGTTACCTTATCACCCTTGCGGTCATTGCCCTTCTGGTGGTCTTTATTGCCACATGGCTCGGTTTTTATTTCGCAAAGGAGATTACCGTTCCAATTTCTCTTCTTGTTGACGGAACAAAGAAGGTGGCAGAAGGAGACCTTGATGTCTTCGTGGACGCTTATCCCAAAGACGAGATTGGTCTCCTTGTAGACTCTTTCAATATCATGACCCAGGATTTGAAGACGCAGTCAAGGAGGCTTGAAAGGGCATACAATGAATTGTCCAGTACAAACATGGAGTTGGATCAAAGAAGACGCTACATGGAGATTATTCTGAGAAACGTAGCGGCGGGAGTCATCTCCATTGACAAAAACGGTATTCTCACCACGGTAAACAAATCCGCAGAGAGGATGATTGGTATAAAGACATTGAAAGTAATCAACCGTCCCTACAACGAGGTGCTTCGTCCCATCCACCATAAGATTGTCCTGGAGCTCATTGAGGACCTAAAAACTTCCAAGAAAGGCTTCATGCAACGTCAAGTGGAAATCCCCCTGGAGGACAGGACTTTGATTTTGATGGCCCACATGAACAACCTTGTTGACGAGGATGAAAACTACATGGGGATGGTTGTGGTTTTTGATGACATCACAGAAATTATGAAGGCCCAGAAAATGGCCGCATGGAGGGAGGTCGCAAAGAGAATTGCTCACGAAATAAAAAACCCCTTGACACCGATAAAACTCTCAGCCCAGAGAATTAGAAAGAAGTATCTCGATAAGTTCGATGGAGATGCTGAAGTTCTGGACGAATGCACAAATACTATCATCACGCAAGTTGAGGAGATGAAGACATTGGTGAACGAGTTTTCCCTCTTCGCAAGGATGCCTTCTGCCAAGCCCAAACCCAACGATCTCAATAAAATTGTGAAGGAGGCAATAAGTCTCTATAAGGAAGCAAACAAAAATATAATATACAGTTTTGATGAGGATAATAGCATTCCAATAATGAATCTCGACAAAGAGCAGATAAAGCGGGTACTCATTAACCTCATTGAAAACGCCATTGAAGCAATAGATAAAGGGAAAGATAAAAGGAAAAGCAAAGTCGACAGGAGAGGGGAAATCAAAATTGAGACTTCTTTTCTACAATATTTAAACGTAGTACGTCTTGTCATCACCGATACCGGAAGGGGGATAACCCTTGACGAAAGAAACCGCCTCTTTGAACCGTACTATTCTACAAAAAAGAACGGAACGGGACTTGGCCTCACCATTGTAAACACGATAGTGTCAGACCACCGAGGCTATATAAGGGTTGTGGATAACAAGCCGATAGGAACCAAATTTGTAATAGATCTTCCCGTGAGCACATCATGAAAAAAAGGATATTGATAGTTGACGATGAGGAAAGCATCAGGAGATCCCTATCTGGTGTACTCTCAGATGAGGGATATACGGTGTTTTCTGCAGCCAATGGCGCTGAGGCGTTGGAGCTTGTTGAAACAGAAAGACCGCACCTGATACTCTTGGACATCTGGATGCCCCAGATTGACGGGATCGAGGTTTTGAAAAAACTGAAAGAAGATTTCTCAGAGGTGGCTGTAGTAATGATTTCCGGACACGGAAACATCGAGACCGCCGTTAAGGCCACAAAACTTGGCGCCTACGATTTCATCGAAAAACCTCTCTCCATCGAAAAGGTCGTAATAACTATTGACCACGCTTTGCGACAGAGACATCTGGAGAAGGAGATCTCCCTATACAAACAGCGATTTGACAAGACCGTTACCATCGTTTCTGAAAGTGATGTAATGAAAAATCTTTTGGCCGAGATAGAGAGGGCCGCCCCCACCGACAGTTATGTTATGATTACAGGCGAGAATGGAACGGGGAAGGAACTTGTAGCAAGGCAACTCTTTGCACAAAGCATGAGAACCGACGGTCAGTTTGTGGAGGTGAACTGTGCGGCAATTCCCGAAGAGTTAATTGAGAGTGAACTTTTCGGTTACGAAAAGGGCGCTTTTACTGGAGCCGTAGG
>JAUWME010000305.1 GCA_030613285.1 Candidatus Zymogenus sp.
CATAAACAAATAATCGGCTGGGGGTGGTGAAATTATTATCGTCCCCAACCTGCCAATAAGCATTCTCCAATGCGACAGTTTTTTTGTATCGCCCAGCCCAGCACCCCCAGCGATAGCCGATACTTACATATTAACATCAATATCTATATGTCGGACTTCTTGTAGGAGGACTTGATAATATCCTCTGTTACTTTTGGAACCACCTTCTCCGTCATTGTCTTTGGCTGATATTTCTCCGGCTTGCTGGCAAGGACAGCCCTGTTATATGCCCATCTTTTAATCCGTTTTATATCTTCCTGCATTGTTGTTGAAAGGGGCACCATCCTTCCAATCCCCTTCATCAGGTCGTCCATAACAAGCGCTCTATCTTCCTGAAAGGCCTCAAAGAGGGCAGCGATGACGCACTGCTCGATCTCAGCGCCAGCGTATCCTTCGGTGGCCTTTGCCAAATCCTCAAGATTATATTTTTTTACGTCTTGGTTTCTCTTTTTTAGGTGAACCTCAAATACCTGCATCCTTTCTGTTATCCCCGGAAGGTCAACAAAAAATATCTCGTCAAAACGCCCCTTTCTCAAAATCTCCGGGGGGAGCATCTCAATCTCGTTTGCCGTAGCCGCCACAAAAACAAACCCCTCCTTTTCCTGCATCCATGTAAGGAACATGGCAAAGATTCGACCGACGTTCATATCCCTCGAAGCCCCGCTGTATGAGCCTATCCCCTTTTCTATCTCGTCCACCCAAAGGACACAGGGGGCCATTGATTCCACGGTCTTGAGGGCCATAGCAAGCGATTCCTCCGGTGATCCCATAATACCGCTGTAGACTCGGTTCATGTCAAGCCTTATCAGGGGCAGGTTCCAGTATGACGCAACCGCCTGAACTGTGAGGCTCTTCCCGCATCCTGAAATACCGGTCATGAGAAACCCCTTTGGGGGTGTTAGGCCGTACTTTGCTGCATCGGGGGAAAGGCTCTTGGTTCTTGCGGCAAGCCACTCCTTTAGATTGTCCAATCCTCCAATATCTGCTATTGAGGGTTTGTCGGCAATAAACTCCAAGATACCGGTCTTTCTTATCAGCTGCTCCTTTTCTTGCAGGACAACCTTTAAGGCGGAAATATCAAGGAGTTTTTTCCCCATCATTGCTTTACTAAAGGCATTTTTTGATTCATCGTAGGTAAGGCCCAAGGCGCCGTGAATCATGGCGTCTTTTTCCACTTCAGTAAGTTTGCCCTTCATCCCCTTCGCCTTGGCGTAGGATGACACGATGGAATTAAAGAGGGTGGATATTTCATCGTAGTTGGGCAGATCCATGTCTATAACCGACATCTCCTTGGTGAGCTCGTACGGAAGTTCAAGCACTGGCGCTACAACAAAGATGGTCTTATACGTTGCAGATAGGGCGTCGTAGGCATCTCGAAGTTTCCGTATGAGCATAGGGTTTTCCGCCATCTCCCTGTGGAGATCTTTAAACAAGAAAAGGGCGTTTTCATTCAATTTCATTGCCTTGTCGATGGCAGCGATGGGGTCTTTTGTTCCCTCAATCGCATTGCCGTTTAGCGATAGGCCGTTTGTACTCTCCCACGTAAAGAACTTCACCGGCGTTGAAAACATCGTCTTGGAAAGCTTTTCCAGAAGGGATTCGAGTCTCCCTTCTTCCCAAGTTACAACGTAAATCAACGACTGTTTTACTGACACCAGCTTTTTGAAGAGGTCAACGCTCCTTGCTTTCTTTCTTTGGGATGACATTTACCCTTTACTCCCTCTTTTTAGCTTTATAGAAAAAGTAGTCTAAAATGAAAATTCACCATTCCATCTTGATAATCTCACAAAAGAGTCCCCTTTGTCAAGCCTGTTATCACAAGCAATCACAAGGAATTTCAATGAGAGGTTTCTGCAATCCACAAAGAGATTTGATAATGGAAATGCAATTTTGTAGTTTTAAAGACATCTATTCATTACTTCCTTCCATTTTCTCCATTCACCCCAAAATGATTGACACCATGAGCGCCCTTTGATAAATTAGTACTACAAATTTTACAAACACCCCGTTGGAGAGACGATGTCAAAAACGAAAAGTGAGACAAAACCAAGAAAGCTCGCCATAATCGATGGGAGTTCATATATCTACCGTGCCTTTTACGCCATTATGGGACTTACAAATTCCAGCGGCTTCCCAACGGGCGCTATCTTTGGCTTTAACAATATGCTCAAAAAGGTCATCCAAGACATCGAGCCTGACCTCCTTGTAGTGGCTTTTGACGCCAAAGGCCCCACCTTCCGCCACGAACAGTACTCCCTCTACAAGGCAAACAGAAAGGAGATGCCGGAAGATTTGAGGCCACAGATTCCCAAGATAAAGGAACTGGTCTCGGCCTACAATATCAAGAGTATCGAAGCCCAAGGATATGAGGCCGATGACATCATCGGAACTGTAGCCTCCATGGCCCCTGACGATGTGGAGGTTGTAATTATCACCGGCGACAAAGACATGACCCAACTTGTTACCGAAAGGATTACTCTTTTAGATACCATGAAGGATAAGGTAACCGACCTTGATGTAGTAAACGAAAAGTACGGCACAACAGGCAGCGGGATACTTCAGGTCTTTGGTCTCTCCGGGGACAGCTCGGACAACATCCCCGGCGTTACCGGCATTGGGGAGAAGACCGCTATTGAGCTGATTAAAAAATACGGGACATTAGAAGAGCTATATATTAAGATCAACGATTTTAAAGGAAAGAGGAGAGAAAATCTCGAAAAGGACGCCGACAATGCCCTCCTTTCCCGAAGCCTTTTTACCATAGACAGGGAAGTCCCCATAGATTTTGATCTTGGTGAGATGGAGATAGTAGAGCCAGACACAAAAAGGCTCAAGGAGCTATTTTCTGAGCTTGAATTTCTTACACTGTTAAAAGACCTCGAAGAGCCGGGGGCCGCCCTCGATATCCCCTACGAGACCATCTTTGACGAGGAAAAACTTGTGGCAATCCTTAAACGGGCAAGCGATTCAAAATATCTCTCTGTAGATACAGAGACGACATCAGTCCACCCGATGAAGGCGGAACTTGTGGGCGTGTCCCTCTCTTTTGATGATGCCTCTTCCTACTACATTCCCCTCAGTCATAAATATCTGGGTGCCCCGGCCCAGTTGGATATGGAGCGGTGCATTGAACTCCTCAAAGGGCCCTTGACGGATCCAACAATCAAAAAGATTGGGCAAAATATTAAATATGACTACATCGTCCTGAAAAAGTATGGCATAGAGATCTCCCCCATCGTTTTTGACACCATGGTGGCATCTTATGTAATAAACCCCAGCAGCAGGGGACATGGTCTCGATAACCTCTCTCTCAAATATCTTGGGCACAAACCCATAAGCTACACCGACGTTGCCGGAAAGGGGAAGGGTCAGCTGACCTTCGATGAGATAATGGTGGAGGACGCCGCCCCTTACGCCGCCGAGGACGCATTCCTCGTGTTCAAGATGTTCCCTGTAATGGAAGAAAAGATGAAGGAGCTTAAAACCGAAGCCCTTTTTTACAAGGTCGAGGTTCCACTGATCGAGGTACTTGCCGAAATGGAGATGAAGTGAGTTAAGGTGAGTGAGGAGAGGCTTATTAATCTCTCTAAAGAGTTCTCTGAAAAAATTGATGAGTTGAGAGTGAAGATAATCGACCTTGCTGGTGAACAATTTAATATTGACTCCCCAAAGCAGATGGGAAAAATCTTGTTTGAAAAATTGCAACTTCCAGTCATTAAAAAAACAAAGACCGGCTTTTCCACAGACATCGATGTCTTAACCGCCCTAACAACAAAGCACCCCATTGCGGCGGAGGTTTTGGAATATCGAAGTCTATCGAAACTGAAATCGACTTACTCTGACTCATTACAAAAACTTATTAACACCAAAACCGGCAGGATTCACACATCGTTTAACCAAACCATCACCGCCACGGGGCGGCTTTCTTCCTCTGACCCGAACCTTCAAAATATTCCCATCAGAACGACGGAGGGAAAAAGGATCAG
>JAUWME010000106.1 GCA_030613285.1 Candidatus Zymogenus sp.
GGCCTGATGATCTCCTTGACAAGGAGGATGTCCACGCCGAACTCCTCATTTGCAAGAAAAAAGGTTACTATTTGCGGATCGCCGCCTCCAAAGGCTTGTGCATTCAATTGGGCTTCAGCCATTCCAATCACCTCCTATGAAACTATAAAAACAAAACATTAAATATTAAAATTCCAAAGATTTCAAAAACAAGTTAATTCCAAAAAAACAAAATATCTATTAGCTATTATCTCTCTTCCGACAACCCCAATTACAGCAACCTCAATTACGACAACCTATCTTATAAATTACGACAACCCCAAATACAGTAACTTCAATTATGACAACCCTCCTCTAAAATTTACGACACCCCCCTATATATTAGCTTTTGTATAGACAAAGCTGTTTTCCACCTTTTTAATTTTAAAGAGGTCAGAATGCCTTGATGCCGACTCCGTTGATGCTACCAGAAGAACCCCATCATCGTCTAAAATTTTGTAGAAACCCTCGATGACTGCTTTTGCACGATCTGCGGAGAAATACATAAGTACGTTTCTGCAAAATATAACATCGAAGGTAAAGCCGCGCTTTTTTATCCATAAATCGATATTATTCAAGTTAAGGGGCAAAAACTCGACCATCTTTTTCAAATCCTCTGTAACCTCATAAGTACCATTTTTTTTCGTTGTGTACTTATCGATGTAATATTTTGGGAGATGCCTCATCGACCAATCGTCGTAGGCCCCCTTCCTTGCTCTTGACAATGATATTTCGTTGATGTCGGTGGCCATAATCCTCACATTGGGAATTTTACTTGGATTTATATCTTCGAGCTTCTCTTTTAGCATCATCGCAAGCGTAAAGGGCTCTTCTCCGGTGGAGCATCCGGCACTCCATATATGGATAAGATTATCATTTGTGGACTTACCATTGATGAGTTCTGGGAAAATATAGTCTTTGAATGCATTTAGCTTTTCTTCTTCCCTGTAAAAGTATGTCTCGCTTATGTTGAGTTTCTCGATAAGATTAATAAGCTCGATTTCTTTGTACCTGTGCTTCAGTGCGAGGTAGTAGTTGTAGATGTCGGCAAGCTTGAGTTCTTCAATCCGCTCTGCGACTCTTTTTTCAAAGACCTTCCCTTGGCCGTTGTAAAATGAAAGGCCCAGGGTTTCGCACATAAAGTCTCTGACTAATTTCATTCCATCAGCTTCCAAGCTTCTCTCCCATAAGCATTTTCATGGTAACAACGAGCTTCTTAGGCTCCGTCGGTTTTGCCAGATAGATGTTGGCGCCGGCATGAAGTCCCTTTTCGCGATGCTTTGTTGCCTCAGACTCCACCGTGATGATGACAATTGGCACCGCATTATATCCATCGATTTCCCTTACTCGTTTTATAAACTCATATCCGTCCATTACTGGCATAAAGACATCTGTTATTATTCCGTTGTATTGATTTTGTCTCGTTTTTTCAAGGGCATCTGCACCGTTTTCTGCCGAGTCCACTTCAAATCCCTCAGATTCAAAGATGACCCTCAAGGAATCTCTAATCACTTTTGAATCGTCAACTACCAAAATACAATAACCCATACCCTATCTTCTCCCAATAATATTCCCTGTAATGGAAAACAGCAACTTTTCTTGTAAAAGCATTTAACAGAGAACATCTTTAACGAAAGCTCAACTAAACCCTGCTTCCATGTATTTATGTCGCAAAAGAACATTCTTAAAAAATGTCATGCCGACAGGCTCCCAGGATAAAATCAAGTTTTTTTCAACTCTGCAACAATCTCACGGGCCATCAAATAATCGGGAACTACCCTATCTACTAATCCTTTATCAATCACCTGCTTTGACATCTCCGAAGAGAGGCAGGTCTCTGGCGCCTGGGCAATCACACTCGCACCAACGTTCTTCAGCTCCGTTACACCCTCAAGGCCGTCGGTGCTATCTCCTGTCAGAACTACGCCGAGGGTCTTGTCTCTAAATATCTCAGATAGCGAGATAAGGAGCATATTAAACGAGTTTGGGTGATCAAAGTCAAAAGGCCGGCTGTGCACCTTCAGTCTTGCATCCCCAACACTTCCCTCTACGGTTAAATAATCGCTGTCTGATGAGATGTAACATACCCCGCTCTTTATAGATTCACCATCCACAGCGGGCTTAATGATAATGGGGGAATACTGGTAAAGGTATTCCGAGAAAGGTTCAGTGATCTCTTTGGGCATATATTGAACAACAATGATAGCGGCATTAAAATCTTCAGGAATTGCAGACAGAATTTTTAGAAGAGAGGCGTATCCTCCCAGAGCCGATCCTATCGCCACGATGCGTTCGGCATTTTTGAGTATGCCCACAGTACGCTCATCCCGCTTGCTCTTCTTCAACCTAATGTGTTGGATGCTACTTATTTTGACATCGGAGGCCCTCTTCACTTTTTCTATCATAATTTTCTTCTGGTTGTCAAGGTTCATGTCTTGTCTGGAACTCGGCTTCGTGATAAAATCGACAGCACCAAACCTCAAAGAATCAAACGTTGTTTTGGCGCCCTCTTGAGTATATGCAGAGAGCATCACCACCGGCGTGGGCTGCATAATCATAATATGTTTTAAGGCCGTAAGACCGTCCATCCCCGGCATATTTACATCGAGCGTTACAACATCTGGGCTAAGCTCGCTAATTTTAGCCAGTGCCTCCTGGCCATCTGCAGCCGTGCCCACAACTTCAATTATTGAATCCTTGGATAGAATATCCGATATTCCTTTGGAAATAATTTTTGAATCGTCAACAACGAGGACTTTAATTAAACCGTCAACTTTCTTGGCTTTAACCTCGTCTTTTTCGTAATCATGGAGGATACTCTCTTTTAATACAAAGTCCCCCCTCTTTTCTTCATCAATGGAAACGAGGGTTTCGAGGAGGAGAGATTCCCATTTTTTGTGGATTGTAATCGTCGGCGCTGAAACATTTTTCTCTGTGGAGAAAGACCCCCCCGAAAAACTCAGAATCTTCATCAGGGCTTCTTCCCCTTCGAAACCATTCATTTCCGCATGCACCACATCACCGTTTTCAAAGTAAATCGCCCCCTCTTTATTATCTGCATTTATCCGAACAACGTTTTTTAGCCTTGCGATGCAATTTAACTGCACAATGTCTGTAATCTGAATTCCCTCCATTGCACCGGCGAAACTCCTTCCGGAAGTTTTGAAGGCACTACTTACAAACTTCAAAAGCTCTTCTGGTCTAAATGGCTTTTCAATATAACCGATGGATCCCTTCTGAAAGGCCTCTTTGTGAAGATCAGGTGTGGAATAACCGGTCATCATGATTACTTTGATGGCTGGAATCTGCTTTTTCGCCTGGAGCAGAAGATCAAACCCACTCAATCCAGGCATATAAATATCAGTAATTAGAAGGTCGATCTTGTTTTCCGTTATAATTTCTATAGCCTCCTCGCCTGACGAAGCACTGAAAATTTTACCATCGCTGAATAATCCTTTCAGATACTTTGTGATTATTCCGAGAAGATTTGTATCATCATCAACAACAAGAACTAATTTACTATAATTTTCCATCACTTTCCTTCATCCCGTTCAATTTTATCAATCAAATCCACAATGAACGATGCGATATCTTTATTTGATAGTACATGTTTGGCAATACCACCCTCTATCACTTCCCTATTCGAATCAGGCAGGAAATGGTTGTTACTATTTTCCACAATCGTCTCTCCACCAATCTTGTTTATTTCTTTGAGACCTTCAATACCATCCCCCCCCACCCCGGCAAGAAGAAAACCCACAGCTCCACGAGCCATCACTTTGGCCGCAGAACTCATCATTGTATCAATGGAGTTTCCATTTGCAGGATTAGTTCTTATAATCACTTCATCAAGTTCGTTCCTCTCAAATGTAATGGCAGTTTCCAGAGAATTAATATATGCCGCGGAAGCCTTGAGAATCGTTCCATCTTTTGCTTTTTCGATCTTTATTGGAGCAATGGTGTCAAACTTTTCTGTAAAAGATTCGAGAATCATAGACGAGATGTCCTGTGTAATGATAATTGGCACAGGAAAGTCCTCCGGAAGCTTGCACATCAGCCTAATAATGCTATTTGGCCCCCCAAGGGATGTTCCAATGAGAAGAATTCCCTTCTTCGACCAGACACTCCCCTTCCCTTCCTTTTTGAACGGCTTTATCTTTGCCCTTTTTATTTTATCGATATCCACAGATGAGGCTATCTTGATTCTGTTTATTAGATCCTCCTTCTGGAGATCCATATCCCTGGAGACTGAGCCTGAGGGTTTTGGAAGAAAATCGACCACCCCAAGTCTCAGGGACTCAAACGTGATCTCGCCTTGATGGGTAAGGGCACTGACCACCACAACCGGTGTGGGATATTTAATCATGATATGTTTTAATGCTGTAATACCATCCATCTCCGGCATATCAATATCAAGCGTTACCACATCAGGCCTCAATTTCCTAACCGCATCAATACCCTCCCTTCCTGTTTTCCCGTATCCCACAACCTCAATTTCCGGATCACTCTCAAGAATATTAGTCAATGCCGTTCTCATAAACTCTGCATCATCAACAATCAAAACTCTGATTTTTTTTTCGACCATAAGTTATTCTCCTAAACCTCCATTGCCTCAACAATCATCTCGGCAAGGCTCTCTATCAAAAAGGGCTTTTCGAGATAACCGAAGACACCTTCTTTTTCAAGAAGTCTCTTCTCCTTAAAACTTAGGTGATTAGAAAGCATTATCATCCTAACATCAGGGAAAAGCTCTTTAATCTCAAGAAAGAAGTTTATCCCTCCCATCCCCGGCAAAGCCATTTCCGCAATAATGAGATCGAATGAGTTATCACTTATTATCTTTATAGCACTCTCTCCACTGTCCGTGATATTTACATCTATTGCAGGAAACTTGACCTTAAGGTCCCGTTTTAAGAAATCGGCGTATGCCGTCTCATCATTGACGATTAATATTGCATGAGAGTACTTAACCATAGTATATCAGAGACTATCTTAATTTCCAAACTCTATCAGCAAGCAAATCAAAATACTCCTCAACCCCCCAAAATTAGTCAAAAACGTAATAAAACCTATCACGTTAGATATTATGCAACATTTATGCCTTCCGTCAAGACAGGGGCTTACTATCGTCACAAAAGAGTGTTGTTTTATCCAATATTTTCAAGCACTTAGACACCATGTAAATAGCTTTAAAACAGCAATACAAATAATTACTTGCTTGGTGTAAAATATTTTACACTTCAAACTCTCCATACGACATATTTCTCTACTTTAGTCAATGATTTCAGCCAGTTAGAAAATTTATTTAAAAATAAAGTGGGTGCAAAATATTTTGCGGTTAAACTCCGTGTACTTCAAACGCTCCCGCCAAATCAATAACCTATCTAACATAACAACCATTTTAGTAACATCATTTTCGTAGCATCAATAACCAAAGAAATATCACTAATCGACCCAGAACACCCTACTACTATAATCCCAATTTTTTCATCTGATAGAGCAGAACCTGACGGGGAATTTTTAGAAGAACAGAAGCCCTCGATTTATTCCCCCTTGTTTGCTTTAAGGCCTGTAAGATCATCTTCACCGATACCTCATTAATGATCTCATTGTAATTTATACCTTCTTCGGGAATTACCAAAGGAAGAAGAGAGTCATCAGAGAATCTCTTTCCCGTCTCAATTGCCAGATGCTGTACTGTAATCAGTGACCCTTCCGAGACTATCACAGCCCGCTCAAGGACATTTCTCAATTCCCGAATGTTTCCATTCCAAGGATAACCGATGATCTTCTCCATTGCCTCATCCGAAATCCCACGGACCTTTTTCTTCAACTTCTTTGAAAACTCCTCCAAAAAAGCCGTAGCAAAAAGCTCGATATCCTCCGCTCTCTCCCTCAAAGTCGGCAACTTCAGATACATCACTCTAAGCCTGTAGTAGAGATCCTTTCTAAATTCCTCATTCTCAACAGCAAGTTCAAGGTCTTTATTCGTAGCGGCGATTACCCTTACATCAAGCTTTATGTCTTTTGTACCCCCAACTCTTTTGTAGGTCATGGTATCCAAAAATCTCAAGAGCTTTGCCTGAAGCTGGATCGACATTTCACCAATCTCGTCCAAAAAGATCGTCCCACCAGACGCCAACTCCATTTGTCCCTTTTTTCTTACTCTCGCATCAGTAAAAGCACCCGGCTCATAACCAAAAAGCTCCGTCTCTATGAGGTTCTCTGGGATGGCAGCGCAGTTTATTTCAACGAATGGGGCATCGCGACGTCCCGAACGGTAATGGATAAACCGCGCTAAATACTCCTTACCCGTTCCGGATTCTCCCTCAATCAAGACTGTGGCTGTATCTGATTCCGCCACAAAAAGCGCCAAGCGGTAGATTTCTCCCATCTTCTGGGAGCGACCCACAAAATAATCAAACTTATACTTTTTCCTGTCAGCATCTTTCAGATACTCGATTTCCCTCAAAAGCTCCAGATGCTTGAGGTTCTTCTTTACAGCGATAAGAAGCTCGTCTTCCGTAATCGGCTTTGTAAGGTAATCGCTCGCTCCAAGCTTCATCGAACTAATTGCCGTTTTTATGGTGCCATAACCGGTAATCACCACCACTTGCGGGTACTCGTACACCCCTACTATCTCCTTTAGTAAATCGAGATCATCAACATCTGGAAGATTCAAGTCCAGAAGGACGAGATCTGACCTGACGCTGTTGATAAGCTTTAACCCCTCAGCACCACTAAAGGCACTGTAGACCAGATAGCCACTATCTGTTAAGGATTGCATTAAGAACTTATTAAAGTTCCTGTCGTCCTCTATGATAAGAATCGTAGCATCCATCAACTCGTCCAAAACAGATAATTAACACAATTCTAAATTACTATATATCGCAATATAACACAATATGTCACAATAAAACAAAATAATGTATAAATTATGTATAATATTATAAAATAATATAGCAAAATACCAGAAAAAAATGCAAAATATTTGTACAATTTGCATTTTAACTGCATTTTTTTTGCTTTTTCGTGAGATTTGAAGGTAATTTTGCCAAAGGAAGGAAGCGACTCGCCAAAAACCCCTAAATATTATACGACTAATGCATCACCCACAAATTCAAAAGGGAGGGGGAACTCATCCCCCTCCCCTCAAGATTTTATTATTATTTTTGCACACGACCCCTAGGCAATGGGTTTAAACCCATTGCCTTGATCACTTATAACCGATAGGCCCTTAAACTATTACATTGCTCCTACATTACTTCGCTATTAGTATGCCCCATATTTGTGGAGGGCCTTGACCATTGCAATGTAATTTTCCGGCTTAACACC
>JAUWME010000046.1 GCA_030613285.1 Candidatus Zymogenus sp.
AACAGAGGTGTTGTGCAGGGCAAAAGGTGACGATGTGTGTAAGTTTGCAATTTCTTTTGAACCTAAAAAATAGCTTAATAAAAAAACCAAGGAGTTCTAAAATGAAGGTAGGCGTTCCAACTGAAATCAAAGCAGAAGAAAATCGTGTCGCCCTGACCCCTGCCGGTGCAGCCGCATTTATGGGCCATGGACATGATATTTTTGTCCAAAAAGGAGCAGGGCTTGGAAGTGGCCTTAATGACGAGGAATACGGGGCGGCAGGAGCCAAGATACTCCCAAACAAAGAGGCGGTATGGGCTGAATCTGAAATGATAATAAAGGTAAAAGAACCCATTGGGCCAGAGTTTGACCTAATGGATGACCAAATTCTTTTTACCTACCTGCATCTTGCGGCAGACGAAGAGCTGACAAAGAAGCTTCTTGCCACAAACATCATCGGCATCGCATACGAAACCATACAGCTTGCAGATAATTCACTTCCCCTTTTGGCGCCAATGAGCGAAGTAGCAGGAAGGCTGTCAATCCAGATGGGTGCCCGCTGTCTCGAAGCAATAAGCGGGGGCAGGGGGATACTGATTTCTGGAGTGTCGGGTGTGCCGCCAGCAAAGGTTGTAATCCTGGGTGCTGGTATTTCCGGTTCCAATGCCTGCTTTGTTGCCGTGGGGATGGGAGCGAGGGTTTCAATCCTCGACATCAACCCGGCAAAACTAAAATATATCCATGATGTATCGGGGGGGCACGTAGTTACTGTTATGTCAAACCGCGCAAATATTGAGGAAGAGGTGCTGTCGGCAGACCTTGTAATTGGCTCGGTTTTAATCCCCGGTGCAAAGGCGCCAAAGCTCATTACAAAAGAGATAATCTCAAAAATGAAAAAAGGATCTGCCGTCGTAGATATCGCTGTGGATCAAGGCGGGTGTATGGAGACTATAAAGCCCACAACCCACAGTGAACCAATCTACATCGTTGATGGTGTGGTTCATTACGCCGTAGCAAATATGCCCGGGGCGGTTCCCAGGACTTCCACCTTTGCCCTCACTAATGCAACACTATCTTACGCCCTTGACATTGCCAACAAAGGAGTCGAGGGGGCAGTATCTGACGACAAGGCTCTTCTTAAAGGCGTGAATGTTATGAACGGCAAGATTACTTACAGTGCAGTGGCCGATGCTTTCGATATGGACTATGTCGAGTTAGATTTTTCTTGATTTGAGATTGTCTTTATGATACACTATAAGAGTTGTTGCATTTAGAGGGGTTGCCGTATCTGGGGGGATTGCCGCGTTTAGGGGTTGCTGGAATTATTTAAGTTGGGATGGTTAGTGGTTGGGATGGTCAGTGGTCGGGATGGTTAGTGGTTGGGTTGGTAAATGGTAGGGGTTGGGATGGTCAAATGAATGTGGGATAATTAATTATGACATGGAATGTTGGGGTGAAATCTCAATAGCCGATATTGATGAGAAGAACGAAAGAAATGTAAAGGAGAATTATTTTAATGCTCAAAACCGTATCCAAAATCAAAACAATTCTGGACGAATATGTAGTTGGTCACAATGACATAAAAGAGGGCATAATGCTTGCCCTCATTGCCAGAGAGCACGTATATATAGAAGGTGCCCCCGGCACAGCAAAGACGATGCTTGCAGAGCTTGCCGCCAAGGCCGCAAACCTAAAGTTCTATTTTTACCAGTTTCATAGAGACACAAGACTCTCTGAACTTATTGGTGAATATATCATCTCAAGGGAAGAGACTAATATTGAAATTGATGGTGGAAACAGCAAGGGAGAGCTGATCCGACAGAAACTTCTTCCGGGTGGAATCATGACAGCCCAGATGGTTGTCCTTGATGATATCACCAGAGCACCGGGAGAAGCCCTGAACATCTTGCTCAGGCTGCTAAATGAACGAGAATATCAAGGAATTAAGTTGCCACTTCTAACCGCCATCGCAACAAGCAACCCAACCCAAGACGACTATTTCAACGAACCCCTCGATCTTGCAAACCTTGACAGGTTTGCAATACAACTGAAATCCAAAGGTCTTTTGACACAAGGAAATTGGGACGAGGCAATGTCTGTCTTGGATTACTACGTTGACCACGTTTTTGATAAGGACTCAATTGAGGGATTTGAAACAGACCTCTTCGAACAGCCCATTGACTATATGTTGAATGTCAAGATGCCCACCAAGGTGAGAAAAAGGCTGATGCGTTTTCTCGGAAAACTCATCGAAGACTATCACCTCAACGAGACAAACTCACTGTTGACCGATAGAACTTTTTTGGTAAAAGCCGTCAGGGTGTTAAAGGCAAAAGCGATTCTTGAGGGGAGAGAAGAGGTAATACCCAGCGATCTTTCAGTCTTAAAATATATGACGACCTTTCGCGTGCCGGAAGAGGTTGCCGACAAGATAGAAGAGATTCTCGAAAATCTCGACGAAAAAAAAAGTAGAAGAGCCTGAGCCTGAGCCAAACCAAGATAAGGTTGAGGCGGAGAACGAGACTCAAGAAAGCCAAGAAGGAAATCAGGAGCCAGCAGAACTTACCGATAAGGATTTCGATAGATTCCCTGAAGAATCATTTGTTGTAAAAGACCTGCTGCCCGCATTGGAAAAAATGTCCGACGATATGCGGGATAGGGGTGATGATGAATTTAATAAAGAGAGTCTTAGAGACGTTCGCCCGATTCTAAAGGTCATAGAAGGAAATATCGTTCAGAAGACTGAAGACCTTATGAAAGACTATGGAGGAGCACCGAGAGCTTGGTCTCGTCTGGAAGATTTCTCCCAATTTGAAGATGTCGATCCCGTCGAATCTGCAATGTGGTTTGAACAATTAAGCCCGACGCTACCAAGGGCCGTTTTGAGAATGAGAAAACTCAAAGGTGGCGCATTGACAGTCATCAGAGATGTAAGCTCCTCCATGACCGGAACAAGGGCCCAGTGGTCATCGATGCTGATCTTGGGATTGGTCAGGATGGCCAGAAGAAGAAAAATGAAGCTTGGATATATTGAGTTTAACCACCAGTCTACAAAGTACTCCAAAAACAAACATTTTTTTAACCGTTCATACAACAAAATTGGGGACATAGCATCTAAATGTCTCTGCAGCGGATTTACAAATTACCAACTCCCTCTTTTGGATGCAATCAGAGAGTTTAAGGCAGTAAACGACAAGGTAAAGCATATTGTTTTTATTACCGACGGCAGACCAACAGAGGGCGACAGAGAGATATCAAGAGAAATTGAGCTGGCATCAAATGACAATATTTTCGTACACTCAATTTACATTGGCAAAAAAGAGTCACCGGAGATTTTGAGGACCCTCTCAAAGAAGACTGATGGAACTCATTTTCAGGTGGGGCCTGACGATTTTGGAAGACTGAAACTCAAAACACTAAAATGAAATATTGAATTATATATTGATTGTATATAAATTAAGAAGTTGAATGAATATTGTTATGTATGCCTAACAATGCCGTTGGGCAAGTAATTTTGTGGTTGGAATTGATAGTCTAAAAATTGAGGTGTTAAATGGGTAGAGAAGAAGCTTTAAAGAAAATAAGGGATATTGTCAATGACCCTGTAGGGTCGGTCAAAAAGTTCAAGGACAATGAAAAAAAGCCGGTCTTCAGCTATTTTTGTACATATACTCCAGAGGAGATAATTCACGCCGCGGGGGGAATTCCCTTTCGGATTATGGGTGAAACCAAATCCGTGGAGAGAGCAGACAGCCATCTACAAAGCTATTCCTGCTCCCTTGTCCGCACGGGGCTGGACATGGCATTGTTGGGAAGACTCGATTTTATTGAGGGTACGGTCTTTCCCCACACCTGCGATTCGATACAAAGATTGTCAGACATCTGGAAGGCGAATGCAAAGTACCCTTATCATACTGATATCGTCCTTCCTGTAAAACTAAACACAAAAAGTGCCAGAAATTATCTGATTGAAGAATTAGAAGCATTTAAGGAGTCGCTTGAAAAACACCTTTCTGTCAAAATCACAGATGAGAAACTTCAAGAGAGTATTAAACTTTACAACAAGATGAGAGAAAACCTTGCCCGTCTCTACAAGATAAAAAGGGATGCGCAAAAATCACAACAATTGATATTGGCAAGCGATGTCAACAATTGCGTAAAGGCCGCAATGTATATCCCAGTTGAGGAGCACAACAAGTTGATGGATGAGCTTCTTGATAATCTCGATGAGGGTAGCAATATTGACGACAACAATATCGATAAAAACAAGAGCGATGACAGGCCCAGGGTGATATTTTCCGGAACCCTCTGCGTCTTCCCAGAGATTTTAGATTATGTTGAAGAGGCTGGGGGGGTAGTAGTGGGCGACGACATGTGCACAGGTTACAGGTACTTTGCGACCAAGGTCGATGAGTCAAACAATAATCCAATTGATGCAATTTCTGATCGTATAATCAAAAGGCCCATTTGTGCGGCAAAGCACAATCCAGATTTTGATAGGGGAAGTTTTTTAAAAGGCCTATCAAAGGACGCCAATGCCGATGGTGTAGTATTTCTGCTCCTTAAGTTTTGCGACCCCCATTCTTTTGATTATCCCTACTTGGTGGAATCTTTAAAGGAGATTGAGATTCCCAGCATCTTGATTGAGGCAGAGATGGATAACCCCGCACTGGGCCAAGTTCAGACGAGGATTGAGGCATTTGTAGAAATGATTCGTGAAAATAAATAGGGGCTGTCGCAGAGATGGATAAACTTGAACTGAGGCAAGTTAAAAAGAGGATTGAGTTTTTAGTAAAAAAGATTAGTGAAAATAAATAGGAGGGAGTTGTGGCAGTGGAGAAGAAAGTAAAAGACCCGGAGCGTGAAAAAAGAAAATTCCAGTCTGCAAAAGATATGCGTGAACTCATGACCGCATACTACACAGAGGCGAAGGTTGCAGAAGTTGATGGATCAAAGAAGATAGCCTGGATTACAAGTGGGGGGCCGGTGGAACCACTCCACGCCATGGACGTCATCCCAATTTATCCAGAGAACCACAGCGCTATGCTGGGGGCATCGAAGATGAGCGTGGAGCTTTGCGAAGTTGCCGAAGAGATGGGATATTCGAGAGACCTTTGTTCATATTTCAGGGCAGACATCGGGAGTGCAGTAACAAAAAAGAGCCCCATTCCGGGGGCGCTGCCAAAGCCGGATTTCCTTGTGGCATCCAACAATATCTGCGGCACCGTGACAAAATGGTACGAGGTGCTGTCGCGTTTTTTTGAAGTCCCACTATTTCTTATCGACACACCGTTCATCCACGGTGAGGTAACAAAACAGAGCCAAAGATACGTTGAAGCGCAGATGGAAGAATATATCGAATTTTTGGAGGAAAATTGCAATCAAAAATTCGACCGTGACCGTTTTGGAGAAGTAGCCAACATGGCCGTTAAAGGGGTTGCTCTCTGGGAGGATGTCCTTGCCACGTGCGAAAACAAGCCTTCGCCCATGAGTTGCTTTGACGCCTTTTTCTTCATCGGCCCTATCGTAACCCTCAGGGGGACAGAAAAGTGTAACGAGTTTTACAAAAAGCTCGTATCGGAGTTGAAAGAGAGAATAGAAAACAACATCTCGGCAGTCCCCAATGAAAAGATCAGGCTCCTTTGGGACAACATCCCCATCTGGACGCGCTTAAGGGATCGCTCGGAACTGTTTGCCTCCCACAATGCGTGTCTCGTGGCGGACACCTACACAAATGCCTGGGCGCGATCAAAAATAAATACTGACGACCCGGTCAAAGGTCTTGCAAATGCATTGCACAATGTGTATCTCAATATTGATTTTCAGCAGATGATTGAGGAAGTAAAGGTACTTGTAAAAAGATTTTCGGCAGACGGTTTTGTAATCCACTCCAACAGATCTTGCAAACCATATTCCCTGGGACAGTTTGACATGGCAAAGATAATTCAAGAAGAGATGGATATACCGACTTTGATAATTGAGGCCGACCAGACCGACGACAGGGTCTTTTCTGAAGAGCAGACAAAGACGCGGGTTGAGGCGTTTATCGAGACGATTACAGACAAGGCCTCGTAGAATTTCAGACTATTGCACCACTGGATATATGGATTTAGGTGTTTTATAAAATGGCTTTGGTTGTTTCAAATAGTGAATGTATTTGTGTTGTAATATACAGATGATTGAAATTAAGCTTTTTGGAAGCCTTAAAAAATATGTGTGTGGTGAAAAGAGGGTGGAGCTTGCACCTGATGATGCAAAGTGCGTAAATGATGTTTTACTCATCCTTCAAATTACAAAGGGGGAGGTCGGTCAAATCCTCATCAACGGCACTCCCGTAAATTCTTCCAGAGCATTTAACGATTCAATTACTAATGACGACGTTGTAGATTTATATCCCATTTCAGCAGGAGGTTAGATTATAGTGAACGTAACACATGGTCCGCATGGATACTTAAATAGGATTTTGCGAGTAAACCTGACCGAACAAACCATCAAAGTAGAAGAGTTGGACAAAGGCTTCATCAGGAAATATCTGGGCGGGAGAAGCCTTGCTCTCTACTACCTTTTGAAGGAAACCAAACCAAACATAGACCCATTTTCCGAGGCGAACCTGCTAATATTTGCAACGGGAGCTTTAACGGGAAATGCCGGCCCCGCAATCCCAAGATATACTGTTGTTACAAAGTCACCGCTGACAGGCGGTCTTGGAGCATCAGAGGCGGGTGGTTTCTGGGGGCCAGAACTAAAGTTTGCAGGGTACGATGCCCTAATTATTGAGGGAGTGGCGAAGCGTCCGGTGTACATTTGGATAAAAGATGATTCTGTTGAAATAAAAGACGCAGAGAATGTCTGGGGGCTTGGCTCTTGTGAGGCACAGGAGAAGATAAAAGATGAGGTCGGCGACAAAAGGGCAAGAGTTGCCATCATCGGGCCCGGCGGTGAGAAGCTCGTAAGGTTTGCCAACATCGGAAACGAGCTTGGACACTACAACGGGAGAAACGGTCTGGGTGCCGTCATGGGGAGCAAAAACCTCAAGGCAATAGCCGTCAGGGGATCAAAAAAACTAAAAGCCTTTGATGAACCCAAGCTAAAAGAGATTGCAAAGGAGTTTGCAAAGACATTTAAAGAAAACAACCTTGGTTATACCCTGTTTGAGTACGGAACAACAGCCACTGTGGAGGCACTGACCGGTTTTGGTGCGCTGCCCACAAATAACTGGGAAACGGGTGTATTTGAGGGGGCGGAGAATCTCTTTGCGGATGTCTACAACGAGAAGCTCCTAACCGGCAGAAAGGGATGCTACGCATGCCCTGTAAGATGTAAAAGAGTTGTTACCGTAAAGGACGAAAAGTACAAAGTAAATTCCAAATACGGCGGCCCGGAGTATGAAACAATTGGGGCGATGGGCCCGAACATGGGGATTGACGATCTTAATATAATTGCAAAGGCAAATGAGCTGGCAAATCATTATGGGCTTGACACCATCTCATTGGGGATGACTATCTCTTTTGCCACAAAGTGCTTTGAAGAGGGATTGATCTCTGTGGAAGATACGGGTGGGTTGGAGCTCAAGTTTGGGGATGGAGATGCGCTTTTGGCGGCAATCGAGCTTATTGCAAAAAGGGAAGGGTTTGGCGATATTATGGCGGAGGGTTCTCATATAATGGCAAAACGCTTGGGCAAGGGCACAGAAAAATACACTATTACCGTTAAGGGGCAAGAAGCCCCAATGCACGACCCCAGGACAAAGGTAGGGGTAGGGCTTGCTTATGCCACAACGGACATTGGTACGGATCATATGGTGGCGCCTCACGACGGCTTTTTGACGGATGCAGAATCTTGGTCGTTTAAAAATGCTGAGAAACTGGGGGTTACAGACCCGTCTGGCCTTTTCGATCTTACCGAGACGAAGGTAAAGAACTTTGCAATTTTGAACCGCTACTATAGGATGTTTGATACCATTGGTTGTTGTTGCTTTGGTTTTGCCCCCCGTGGGCCAATGGAGGTTGACACGTTCTTAGAAATGATAAACGCAATAACGGGATGGGAGACTGACTTTGATGAGCTTCTGAAGGCTGGTGAGAGATCGTTGGTGCTCTCAAGGATATACAATTATCGGGAGGGATTTACCGCTGCCGATGATAATCTCCCGCAAATATTTTATAAAGATATGACCGATGGCCCTTACAAGGGGAAACTTGCCATCGATAAAGATAAGTTCAGAGAGTTGATCCGCTCATTTTACGAAAACCTAAATTGGGACAAGGACACCGGCTATCCAAAAAAAGAGGCCCTTGAATCCCTTGGGCTTGGCGAGTTTGCCTAAAACGGGGTTGCCACAAAATGGGTTGCTGCAACAGATGTTGTTGTAAATGGGGTTGGTCAAAATCTATTTTTGTAACAGGATTGGTGTAAATTGCTTGTCGTGGTTGGTGGGGGTAATATGAACATTGTTTTTTTAAGTATCGCAACAAAAAGTTGAGATTGTTGCAATTGTACAGTGAGCTTTTGGGCAGATACACGCCCGCGCATTGTCAATAGGCCATAGATGAAATTGCATTAGTTCTTTTCATTTTGCATTGCAGAACTTCAACCGCGTGGTTTTTACAGTGGCAAGAGAGCTGTGACCACTCAATGACAATAATATAGCAATCATATCGCGATGTATCCCACAAGGGGATTTATCTTACTTATGAGAATCGCAGTAATTTCCGACATTCACAGCAATCTACCCGCCCTGAATGGCTTCATTTGGTGTATAGAAGACTATTCAATTGATAAAGTTGTATGTCTTGGTGATGTTGTTGGTTATAACCCCTGGCCCAATGAGTGTATTGATATTATAAGGGAAGGGGATATCCCAACCGTTATGGGAAATCACGACAGGGTCGCTTCTGGACTTGAGGAGCCGAACCACTTCAATAACTCCGCTATAAAAGCGATACTTTGGACAAGGAGAGTCCTGACAGAAGAAAATACAAATTGGCTTTCTAATCTTTCCGAACGTATTTTGTTGAACGATGAAATTATTCTTGTTCACGGTTCACCATCAAATCCTAACGAATACATCAATTCTAAAGATTCTGCAACGTTCAATATGGAATTTATGGATCAGCAATTTGGTGTATCAATATGTTTTTTTGGCCACACTCACGTTACCGCCACTTACTCACTGAATTCCAGTGGACTCAAAATTCTTGAAAATCCAGTTATCAAAATTGAAAGCGGAAATGACTACTTGATAAATCCGGGGAGCATTGGTCAGCCACGGGACGGCGACCCCAGGGCAAGTTTTATTATATTTGATGAGGATAAGAGACAAATTGAATTTCACCGGTACTCTTATGACGTTGATGAGGTGAATAGAGAATTACAAAAAATTGGTCTGGACGAATTTTTGGGCAAAAGGCTCTATCTCGGAAGATAGTAATACTTGAAATAAATGCTATTTAAAGTTTTTTGTCAATCAGTATTTGTTGTGTTTAGTATTGTGACCGTGATGCAAAACAAAAAGTCTCAAGGAGACCTTTTGGCGCTGACTTTTACACTTCTCCTTTATACGATGTGGGAATGAACTAATTTGGAAAAGAGGAATGGTGTAATAGTTATGGGTGGTCTTTTCAAGGAAAGACACATACTTGACGGCATTTTTAATGGTAGATCTCAGACACAATGCCCCATGATTATGCATCAAAATCATCGGTTCCCGTTTGCTGCAACTCCCACCACCTTTTCAATTTCCATTCAGTAACCCAATTATTTACTGACTTATTACACCAATAAAGTATTCGGAATTGATACCGTTCCTATATGCATCGAGGGCTTCGGTGGAGGAATTTATCCTGAGATCCATTACGCCATCTCGCCTGTCTTCCTGCCACTTCTCATGATAAACTATTGCCATCTTTATCTTCGTGTACCTTGTTTGAAGCAACTTGAGGCCGTCGGCATAAAACTTGGCTTTGTATGACGGGT
>JAUWME010000102.1 GCA_030613285.1 Candidatus Zymogenus sp.
CCTAAACCCCCTTAACGGCTCCCTGGGGTTGTTGGCAAGCTCTTTGTTGAAAGCGCACTGGAGCCGGGCGTAGTAAAGGCCCGCCTTCATCAAAAGGGCCTGCTTTGTTGCAGAATAGCTGGAGAAGCTGTCCCGACGAATAAACTTTTTGTTAAACCCGCGGGTAAATCCATTGTAGTCAGAGGTTGCCCCATCAGGGTCAACCACTGCCTTTGCTGCAATCCTCCCCGATATTATCGCTCCGACAATTCCGTAGCCCCAAAAAGGCTCGATCATCCCAGAAAGTGTCCCGGCAAGGATTAAATTTCCAGAGAAGAGCTTCGGCTCTGCAGGCACGCACATATCGACCTTTCGCCAAGGCTCCGGGTAGCTCCCCATACCTAATGAGTCGAGGACATTCTCGTAGGCTGTTTTATCACTATCCTTTAATTGATGATGAGAAAAAAGAAGGGAGTAGTCAAGCCCATTGGCCTGGGCTGTGTAGGCGTAATCGACGGTGTATGGCCCCATGTAGATGTTCCCGGTGGCGGTTTTATCGGCAATCTCCCGAAAAGACCACCAGCCATAAATCTTTCTGTGAGAAATGCCGAAGGTCTCGTATCCGTCGGGGTTTAGGCCCGTGGCGACAATTGTGCCGGGCTTGAGGTTTGAAAAATCAACCCTTTTTCCAAACTCAAAATTTACCCCGGCATCCTTTGCAATCCTGAAAAGGTGGTTGTCAATGGAAGAAGGTCTTGGCCCCCGTTCGATGCAATATGCGGTGTTGTGGTTTACGTAAGCCGGGAATTTTAGAACCTTCTTTTTGGAATAGAAGATAGGGTAGGGGTCGCACTTAATAAATGCCTCTTTGAGATCGATGCCGACGTAATCCAGAAGCTCCGGAAGCTGGCACGGGGTTGTATGAACGGATGGGTGGAGCTTTGGCGATCCCCCGATCCCTTTTTCTGCCTCAGTGATAATGACTTTGTATCCTTCACGAGCCAAGAGTATCCCTGCCGTCATCCCAGAAAGGCCCGCACCAACGATATTTATATCTTTCATAACCACACCAAATTTCAAATATACAAGTTATTCTTTACTCTCATTCAGCTCTTCGCCAATCCACATGAGGATTTCATCGATGTGGTTCTTTACAAAGTCAGAGTTGTGCCGACCGCCGGGGATTATTACATCTTCGGTTTTGACACTTGCGCCCGCATTTTCAAGGAGAGGTAAGAGGATCGGGACATGGGCGTCGAAATTAAAATCGTCCTTGTCTCCAACGATGATGTAGTAGCTTTGCCCGTTGAGACTATTTCCGGCTCCACTGATTATCTCAACAGGATTTACTGACATGATCCTCTCCCAAACTGGCTTGTCTTCGTTCCAGACATCACCCGGAATCTTATCGCTGTCAAACACAAAATTATAGATCCACTCCTCGGTTATACCAAATAATCCACCCATGACTGCTCCATTCACAACCCTATTTGGGTTGTCATTATCGATGAGGGCGTAATTTTCGGCGTCATAGTCAGCGAGTTTGTTGCCACCGATTCCATACCTAAGGTCAGCAGCGGGGAAGATAGGCACAAGGATGTGGGAAAAGTTTGGGTGAGTTACTGCGTAGTAGATGGTTCCAAATCCTCCCATGGAGCTTCCCATCATGACGATACCATCGGGGTCTGTGCGGACGTTGAAGGTTGAAAAGACGAAGGGTACAATTTCCTTGAAGAAATGGTCTTCGAAACGTCCGAGGTTGCTGTTGATATAGAAACTTCCACCCCTCTCGTCATATTTTGTTTTGGGGTTGTCGCTGCTGTCGCCGGAGATTGAAAAATCGGGAAAGACAATAACGGCCGGTGGGATAACACCATCTTTTATGGCTTGCTCTAATGGGTCGATGAGGAGACTTGCCCACGATTGTCCCCTTCCTGCAAATCCGTGAAGAGCAAATATCACGGGGTACGGTTTCCCTCCTTTTTTGTATCCCGGCGGCAGATAGACGATGAGGGGTCTGTCTTTTCTGAGGACCATGCTGTAGATTGGATCGTATTTTGTTGTGGAGTTACCTATTGGCAACAGCGGGTCGTCGCTGCTCATATAGACCATGAGTTTCCCCTCGCCTTCATATACAGGGATTGTGTCTTCCCAGGGGGCGAACTTGTTGATTAGGGGAAGTGGAAGGGGAATAGGGCGTTTTATCAAACAGATTATGAAGAGTATAACGAGAGCAAAGAGGAAAAGAAGGGCGACACCAACGCCGATTCTGACTATTGAGCTTTTTATTGATTTACTTTCTTGTGTCATTTTGGTTCTCCCAAAAAGTTAGTATTATGATATTGAAGTGCGCACTGTTAAAATGCGTGTTATAGAACTGATATTAAAGTAAAGCGCGATACAAATTTTAAATATTGTATAGACCTTGAAACCAAAACCAAACGGCAACCAAAATAGATAGTCTAACTGGTCGAAACAAAGTGTCCGTTCAGTCACCAAGCTCTGTACCGAGCCATAAGATGATATTATCGATGTTATCAACCACAAACTTTTTGTCGTGACGACCACCTTCGATGATATTCTCTTTTGGATAAACCTTTGCACCGGCCTTAATTAGGCGGGGCACAAGGATGGGCATATACGCATCTGAGTTAAAGTCGTCTTTGCTTCCCGCTATGATGTAGTAGCTCTGTTTAGAGAGATTGGGTGGGTGATTTTCAAGTGTCTCCACAGGATTTACCGCCATAAGGCGTTTCCAAACTGGTTGGTCTTCCTCCCACAATTTACCGGGAAGTTTATCGCTGTCGAAAACGGCGTAGTACATCCACTCTTCGGTAATTCCGAAAAGTCCGCCGAAGATGGAATCATTTACTATCCTGTTGGGATTGTCTGATGTAATTGGTTCGTATTTACTTGGATCATAGTCAGCCATTCTGTCCCCGGCGATGCTGTAACGGGTGTCCGCAGAGGGGTATATAAGAACAAGGTTGTTGGAGAGTTTAGGGTGTTTCAGGGCGTAGTAGAGGACGCCGAAGCCACCCATGGAATTTCCTATCATGGCGATTGAGTCGGGATTTGTGCTTACGTTAAAGTTTGAAAAGACAAATGGGATAATCTCCCGAATGAAGTGAGCTTCAAAACGTCCGAGGTTGCTGTTTACGTATCTGCTTCCCCGCCTGTCATCGTAGGGGGTTTTTGGATCGTCGGTTCCGTCTCCTGATATGGAGAAATCAACAGACACGATTACTGTTGGAGGCATCGTTCCTTTTTCAAAAGCTGACTCCATTGGCCCAACCAAATGCCTAATCCAGCTCTGGGCCCTGCCGCCGTTTCCGTGAAGGGCGATTAGGAGAGGATATTCATTGCCTTTCTCATCGTATCCCGGTGGGAGGTAGACAATTAGAGGACGGTCTTGGCCAAGGATTATGCTGTAAAGGGGTTCCCGTATTTCCACAGAAGTCCCTTTTGGGAGTACCGCCTCGTCACCCATGTAGGCGATGAGCTTTCCTTCTCCAACGTATGTTATGTCACCGGACTCCCAGGGGACGCCACTGTCAACAATATGTGGGGGTAGGGGGACAGGGTGTTTTATCCACCCTATTATTAGAAGGAGAATAAGCATAATGATAAGGACTATGGGGATTCCTATTACGATTCTGATTACTGAGCTTGTTAATGAACTCTTTGGCTGGTTTTTCGAAGATTTCTTATTTTGTGACATTTTTCAACTTCCTTTTTATAACCATGAATATAGTCTACATTAAGTTACAAAAAAGTCAATGGAATTGTTTCGATTTGTAGTTGCGGAAAATTGAGAGAGTAGTTATAATTTAAAAGAATCATAAGAACATTATTTATCATTCCCCCTTTAATGTCATTCCCTTGGAAAACGGGAATCCAGTGGATATCATTCTGGATCCCCAGTCAAGCTGAGGATGACAGAACAGTTATTTGTCATTCTCGCGAAAGCGGGAATCCAGGCTAATATAAAATCATATTGTTATTCTCTTGGAAAGTGGGAACATTATTCTGGATCCCTTTGTCTCGCTGAGGATGACACAATTTTAAACTTTTTGGAGTAGACTTTTGTAATGGGAGGTAGAAATGATAATCGATATGCATACTCACCCGTTCTGTAAGGACGTTACAATAATGCCGGGGTTTGCTGAAGCAGCAGAAAGGATGTACGGTGATATGGTCGATAAGGATCGTTTTAAGAATATCGCTGCCATGTTCCAGTACGTCTTTACTCAGCGAAATATCGGGGATATTATTAAGGAAATGGACGATGCTGGTGTGGATAAGGCCGTTATTGTAGCGGCGGACTACACAACGGCCTATAATGTCGTTGCAGTAACCAACGAGGACGTGGGACAGTTGGCTTCTGATTACCCTGATAGGTTAATACCTTTTGCGAGCGTCGACCCTTCCATGGGAAGAGCCGCCATCGATAGATTAATCCAAGCAGTGAAGGATCTCGGATGTGTAGGTTTGAAGCTGGTGGCTCCTCTGCAGCTCTTCGATTTTTCTGACCCAAAGTTTTACCCCCTATGGGAGACAGCCCTGAACCTTGACATCATTGTCTGGACGCACACCGCCCACCAGCTTTCGACTCCGGGGTCGGAAGCCCGCCTTGGGCACCCGATGTTGGTTGAGCCTGTCGCCCTGAAATACCCTAATCTCAAGATAGTTTTGGGACACTGCGGTTTCCCTTGGATTTGGGAGACGTGGTCTATGGTTGTCAGGCATCCCAACGTCTATGTTGACATCTCGGCATATCCCAATATGTATGACTATTTCCCCTGGGAGGCATACTCGCGGTTTGAGGCAGAGGGTAAGGTACTCTTTGCTACGGACAATCCCATAAAGGGTTTTACAGAGACCCTTGATGCCCTTAATGGCGTTGATATATCAGACGAGTTTAAAGCAAAGATAAAAGGCGAGAACGCAGTGGGGCTGTTGGGTATTTAGCTCCTTCTTTTGAAGAAACTCGGCTGGGTGGCTCCCTTTAATGTCATTCAAGAGGAGCATTAGCGACAAAGCAATCTCGATATGCTATTTTTTTGGTTTTTATGGAAAGGGAATCCATTATTCTGTCATTCCCAACTTGATTGGGAATCCAGAATTGATATCCAATGGATTCCCCCCCTTTTTCAAGGGGGCAGGCTTTTTCGAGGGAATGACAAATAGAATTGAAAAATTCGAAAAGGCTGTCATTGAAGAAGAGCGTTAGCGACAAAGCAATCGGGTTGTATGTAGGCAACAAGGGGCTTAAGCCCCTTGTTTTATAGTGAAACAATCGCGTCGTGCCTACCCCTATCATTTGTCTTGTACAGCAACCTCAATATGTTTTCGGATGTTGGCGGGGCAGGGGGAGTAGTGCTATCCTCCGAAAAAGATTTCTGATTTCAGCGCAATATTTTCCATTGTGTATGGTCAACTTATTGCAATCTCTGTTGTTAACTGCATTCTAATCTAATAGTTGAAGTATTTTCTACTATTTTCCCCATTTATTTCTAAACAAACTCAACTATTTCTTGACAAAGCACATTATTTGTTATACCCTATTCCCAACCAGTAATCTCAACCAATAATTACAGGAGTTCATTACATGGGAATATTCGATAAAAAAGGAACCAGTACCACAGGAAGTGCTGGCAAGGCGGCACCGCAACCGTCCTATATAAATTCTACAAGCGGTCTTGATTGCGATTGCTACATCGCTGAAGGTATCACTGTTGAAGGAAAAATATCGGGAAACAGGAGCGTGGGCATCGACGGAAACATTGAAGGAGAAATAAATATATCTGCTAAAGTTGTCATAGGAGAAAATGGGGAATTTAAAGGCAACATCTTTGCCGATGATGTGGAAATCTCCGGCAAAGTAAATGGAAATATTACCGCTGATAATTTCCTGAAAGCACACCCTACAGGACAAATCGTCGGTGATATCGAAGCAGCACGCCTTGTCATCGAAGACGGCGCAATCTTCGAAGGAAACATCACCATGACCAAAAAGAAAAAAATACAAACCGAGATCACATCAGCCCCAGTCATTAACAACGTCATTGAACCATCAGAAGAGCCTGCCCTGTAATTCATGAGGGTTGTCATAAATGGGGGTTCAACAATTTGGGTTGATGGAATTTTAGGGGGTTGCCGTATGTGGGGTTGGTGTAAATAGAGGTTGGTATATCAAGGGTTGCAGTAAGTTGGGTTGACATATCAAGGATTGACGTAAATGGAAGTTGGTGTATCAATGATTGGCGTAGGTTTGGTAAGCAATAGTTGGGAAGGCACATAACGACCAGAGTAGCCAAAAAAAATAAATTGAATTCATAGCAATTAAACAAGGGGCCGTTCATACATTGAAACGGCCTTTATCTTTCTGAAATAATATCCAAACTACTATCTCAAAAGCATCAACCGACAAAATCAACCAATAAAAAAAGGACAAACAATGCAATTAGAAATTGCAATAGTACAATTTAAACCCACTCTTTTTGACATCAAGGGGAATCTCCAAAAAGCAATAAACATCATTCACGAAATCATCACATCATCAAACCCGAAGGTCATACTCTTCCCAGAACTCTTCCTGTCCGGCTACACCTTCAAAGACCGAAAAGAACTTGACGCTGTCTCATTTCCCATCTCCATTCAAGACGGCAAAAACGAGTCCCTCGCCCCCCTCATAGATATCTCAAAGAAAATGTCCATCGGTATCTCCGGGGGCTACTCCGAAAAGGACGGCGATCTCTTCTACAATTCATCCTTCTTCATCGGAGACGGCCAGATCATCGCAAACTACAGAAAGACCCACCTCTTCCACGACGAAAACGATTACTTTCAACCCGGCGACACCGGCTTTCAGGTCTTTGAATACAATAACGTAAAGTTCGGGATGATGATATGTTTCGATTGGATATTCCCGGAGTCGGCGAGAACACTGGCTCTTATGGGTAGCGAGGTTATACTTCACCCGGCAAACCTGGTGCTCCCGTTCTGCCAGCGGGCGATGTATGCAAGAGCGATTGAGAACAGGGTATTTATCGCCACAGCAAACAGGGTGGGAAAAGAGGTAAACGGCAAATACGAAAACAGCTTTACAGGGGGGTCGCAGATTGTCTCTCCCAGGGGTGAGTACATCCTCACAATGAATGAGGATGGTGAATATTTCAGCTCAGTTAAAATTGACCCCACTGAAGCCGATGACAAAAACATCACCGAAAAGAGCAACTTGTTTAAGGCGCGCCGGGAAGAATTTTACAGGTAGAGTGGTTTGCCAAATAGCTCGCTCGAACGGCCCTTGATACCGTCTTTGGAAAATAATCCCCACCCGCTTTTGCAAGGGGGTGGGGATATTCATCAATCCTTTTGGCTTTTTAAAGCAAACCGCCTGATATACCAAACTGTTACCTATCTTACA
>JAUWME010000183.1 GCA_030613285.1 Candidatus Zymogenus sp.
TCCAGCGGTGGAAGATGCGGGTTAAGTTTTGAATATTGCCCAGTTTGATAAATTTATAGGGGCGGGTTTTAAACCCGCCCCTGTTTTTTAGTTATATATTTTAAATCAAATCAGGTATTTTTTCTCCCGTCGATAAGTACTGTTTATTATTCCATGCATTCGCCAATATTTCAAATTCAATATATAGAACTCTTTTACCTCTTATTTGACGGAATTCCTTTATATATGGAAAAAACCTATCGTATATAAATTGAACAGACCAACTCACGTTCAATTATTGAAAACGAAATAGGTTTTTTCTGGTCTCTGCGGTGCAAATTCAAGCAAAGAAAGATCGTAACCCGAAGGGAAAACAATATTGACATATTGAAATATCTCGTGTAGAATTCCACACACAACATCAAGGATAGTAAAGGAAAAGACAAATGGAACTGGCCCTTGAAAAAGAGATAATCTGGCTGCTAATAATCGTCACATCAGTCGCCATGATCGTAAGGAGGATAAAGCTCCCATACACCGTGGCGCTGGTTATGGTGGGGCTTGCCCTCGGTTTCTCTCACGCCCTGCCCGACCTCCACCTCACCCCGGATATCCTCTTTTTTGTCCTGCTGCCGCCGCTCCTTTTTGAGGCGGCGTTTCATCTGGACATCCGGGACTTTTTGAAAAACGGCTGGACTATCGCAATCCTTGCAATCCCAGGAGTCCTCTTTACGATGCTCGTTGTGGCAGGAATCGTCTTTTTGGGGCTTGAAATCACTCAACCCGGCATCGCTGTCAGCATAGGTGCGGTGCTCCTCTTTGGCTCTTTAATCGCTGCAACAGACCCCATCAGCGTCCTTGCCATCTTCAAAAGACTTGGAATATCCAAAAAGTTCACCATAATAATAGAGGGAGAAAGCCTCTTTAACGACGGCACCGCCGTGGTTATTTTCACCATCGTCCTTGCAGCAATCAACGGAGCGGATATCGGCTTGGTTTCTGGCATCCAGAAATTCTTTGTTTTGGTGGCTGGCGGTATAGCCGTGGGGGCCTGCCTTGGACTTTTTAAGAGTATCTTAACAGCACAGGTGGACGATCACCTCATCGAAATCACCCTCACCACAATATTGGTCTACGGCTCATATCTTGTGGCGGAAGAGCTTCACGTATCGGGTGTTATCGCCGTTGTCGTTGCCGGGATGATGAGCGGAAACTTCGGCACGAAATATGGGATGTCCCCCACCACAAAACTTGCCATCTCATCGTTTTGGGAATATGTCGTTTTTGTGGTCAACTCCATCGTCTTCATCTTAATTGGGATTGAACTTACCGTTGTAAATCTTCTGGACAATATTGTTCCCATCCTCATTGCATGGGGGGCGGTGCTCCTCTCACGGCTTATGGTTATCTATCTTACAAGACCCGTTCTCAACTGGCTTGGGAGCGATGTCTCAATGAAGTGGGCGATGGTGCTCGTCTGGGGCGGGATACGGGGGTCAATCTCAATGGTGCTAATTCTCTCACTCCCCCAGGATTTTCCATTCAGGGAGCTTATCCTATCGATGACCTTTGGGGTTGTCTTTATAACATTGATTGGCCAAGGGATGTCGATGCGGCCGCTGATGAAGTTTCTTGGCCTTGTTACAGGTACCACAAAGGAGCGAGAAGTCTATGAAAAGTATCGGGGGGGGCTCTCCGCAGTCAGTCGGGTAATGGTTGAAATTGAGGAAATGGCCAAAACAAAGATGATATCAAAAGATGTTCATAAAAAGATGAAGGAGGAGTATAAGGAGAGGCTACTGGCGCTGGAGGGTGGACTTTCCGATCTCCACCTCGAAAAGGACTTTTTAAAGGAGGAGGAGTACATCTCGGTAAAGAGGCATCTTTTGATCGTGGAGAAAAACGCCATAAAGAGCGCCTTCAGCCAAGGGCTGATCTCTGACGATGCCCTGAAGGAGCTAACAAAAGAGGTGGATGCAAAGTTAGACTTGATGGAAAGTGAGGACGATGAGGGTGGAGAGGTTTAATGTCCCTTTTTGATGGGACAAAATAGTTTAGCATTTAGTGTTAAGGATCAGTTCAAAAAAAAGGAGGGATAAATCCCTCCTTTTTTAATAGTAATGGAATAGCATCTACAAATGAGCCACCCACTATTGATAGGAGACTCTATCGGGGGCTGTTTGGTCTGGCTACTCTTTGTACTCATCCTTCATCTTGTATTTCAACACCTTACCGCTGGGGTTTCTGGGCAAGGCGTCTAAGAAATAGACCACCTTTGGCCTTTTGTAACCCGGAAGTTTCTTCTTGGCATATGCCATCATCTCCTCTTCTGTGGCCTCCTCACCCGGCTTTAAAACCACCGCTGCGTGGATTTTCTCGCCCCAGATTTCATCCGGGAGGCCAAAGACCGCAGATTCTTGAACCTTCGGATTTGTAAGAAAGGCATCCTCCACCTCTTTTGCAAAAACGTTCTCCCCGCCTGTCTTTATCATGTCCTTTCTGCGGTCAACAAAATAGAGAAAACCTTCCTTGTCACTGCTGACGATGTCTCCAGTGTGGAGCCAGCCGTCGATAAAGGTCACCTTCGTCTCGTCGTCTCGTTTGTAATATCCCGATATAATCGACGGCCCCTTGAGAAGCAGCTCCCCGGGGTCCCCGACCTTGACTTTACTACCCTTGTCGTCAACAATCTTGTAACTCAAAACCGGGTTGACAACGCCGATGGAACCGGCCTTTTCAAACATCATGTTGGGGGTGAGGACGGTGGCGTTTCCACCGCTCGACTCTGTAAGTCCGTAAGTATAAAACATCTGGGCTTTGGGCATATATTTTTTTACGTCTTTTTTTAGATCGTCGGGAAAAGTGGCGGCGGCCGTTGCAAATATCCTGACGTGGGTGATATCGTACGCAATCGCCTCCGGAACACCCATGATCCAATTGAACAGGAACGGCGGCACAACAATGGCTATGGTTACCTTCTCCTCGGAGAGGTCTTTCATATATTGGATAGGATCGAAGCGGTGTTGCAAGATGACCTTTGCCCCCGCTGCCATGAGCGTGTTGAGGCAGTTGTTTATAATGACGTGAAAAAGCGGCAATACCTGAAGGCCGACATCTTCTTCGGATATGGTCATGACGTTTGTGGTGGTATATATCGCCCACATTGCATTTGCGTGGGTGAGCATAGCAAGCTTGCTGATGCCGGTAGTACCGCCGGTACAGAGGAATATGTAGGTGTCATCGACAGAAACCTCCACATCCGGTTCCACCTTTTTTCCTTTTTTGAGGAATGATTCGTACTCCCCTGCGAATGGTGCCTTTTTGCCCCCCACCTGCAGATACGTCTCGACCTTGGGGAGTTCCTCCTTCATGTCAGCTACGATACCTGCAAACTCCTCGTGGTAAATAAGCACTTTGGCGTCTGAGAGGTCAATGAGATACTTGATGTCAGGCGGTAGGAGCCTTGTTTTTACGGGAAAATAGACCACGCCTATCTTTGCCAAGGCGTAGTTTGCCTCCACCATGGCAGGGATATTCTCTGCCAGCATTGCAACCTTGTCTCCTTTTTTGAGACCGAGTGCAAGCAGTGAGTCTGCAAGGCGATTGATCCTGTCGTTTAGTTCAGTCCAAGTGTAGCGTAAGTCCTCAAAGACAAGGGCCTCCCTGTCTGGAAATTGTATTGCGTTTCTCGATACGATATTTCCAATCGTCATTGAACTCCTCCATTAACTTTTTTAAAAACAACTACTATCCAAAATAAATTAAAGCAGGAGAAATGTCAAGACATTTTCCTGCTTTAGATGAAACATATTAAATTCTCAATTATGATTTAAGGCCTTGCAATGCTTTAGCTTCGAGTCGTATTGAGGTTTACAATAAATCTAACTAATATCAATTCAGACATCCTTGCCGTCTAACCAGTCCTCGGCCTCTTTTATATCATTGAACTGCCTTGAGGTTTCCTCTATTCCACTCTCCCTCAGTGCCCTTCCCCCGGCGATCTTAACTATTGCTTGAGCCTCAACTAGGGCGGTTTTCCCTAATCCCTCCTCATTGCATATTTCCAAACCTTTGATATGAAGCTGCATGATCTCAGGGGTGGGTGTCTTAGCATCTCTGTTGTCGACCAACATTGTATAACCGGGAGAAAGGTGTTCTAACATTTTCTTTACATCGTCAATGTAATTCGGAACCTCGGAGGTGTATTGCCAGTAGCCTATTAATTTTGTATAAAACCTATTTTTTGTCTTATCAACATACATTTCATACTTATCGTTTTTTGCAATCTCTTTTTTCATTTTTCTACCTCCATCAAATTCTTCAAAAATACAACTAACTCAACTAAAACTACAATAATGCAAGGGATGTGTCAAGACATTTTTCTGCTTTCGATCTGACAAACTAAATTTTCAATTCTGATTTCAGATATTCCGTTGCTTTGGTTTAGAGTCGTATTGAGATTTACAATAAATCTAACTAATATCAATTCAGACATCCTTGCCGTCGAGCCAGTCCTCGGCTTCTTTAATATCATTAAACTGTCTTGTCGTTTCTTCCAGTCCGGCCTCCCTCGTTGCCCTTCTCCCGCCAATCCCAACAATTGCCTGTTCTACAACAAGGGCAAGTTTACCCATTTCCGCATCGTTTAGCATTTGGAGACCTTTGCCATGAAGCTCCATGATCTTAGGGGGGGGCGTCTTCATGTCTCTGGTGTCGGTCAATACCGTAAAACCAGAAGAAAGAAATCCCAATGCCTTCTTATGGTCATCAAGATAATCTGGTACTTCGGAGGGGTCTTGCCAGTAGCCTATGAATTTTATATAAAACCGATTTTTTGTCTTATCAACATAGATTTCATAGCTATCGTTTTTTTTAATCTCTTGTTTCATTTTTCTACCTCCTCTAAATTTTTCAAAAAGACAACTAATTCAACTAATGCTACAATAATGCAAGAATAGTGTCAAGACATTTTCCTGCTTTTGTTCTGACAAACTAAATTATTATTTCTGATTTCAGATATTCCGATGCTTTGGTTTCGAGTCGTATTGAAACTTAATAAATCTCAACCAAAGCCTACTCAGACATCCTTGCCATCGAGCCAGTCCTCGGCCTCTTTAATGTCATTGAACTGACCTGTTGTCTCTTCAATTCCTGCCTCCCTCGTTACCCTTCCTGAGGCAATCTTAATAATTGCCTGATCCACAACAACAGCAAGTTTCCCTATTCCCGCATCGTTTACCATTTGGAGAGCTTGGCCATGAATCTCAAATATCTCAGTCTTGGGCGTCTTCATATCTCTGTTGTCGGCCAATAACGTAAAACCGGGAGAAAGGAATCCTAATCCCTTTTTATGATCTTCAAGATAATCTGGAACCTCGGAGGGGTCTTGCCAGAAACCTATTAATTTTATATAAAACCGATTTCTTATCTGATCAACATAGATTTCATACTTATCGTTTTTTGCAATCTCCTTTTTCATTTTTCTACCTCCTCTAATTTTTCAAAAATGCAAGAAACATGACTAAAAGTATAATAAAGCGGTGGCAATATCAAGGCCTTTTTAGTTCTTAATCCCATAAACCTTATTTTCAATTCTGATTTAAGG
>JAUWME010000512.1 GCA_030613285.1 Candidatus Zymogenus sp.
TTTTACCGCCTCTTTTACAATTTCGATGTGGGTGTAGTTTGGGGTGCAGATAATCAGAGCATCGACTTCAGGGTCGTTGCACGCCTCTTTGAGCGACTTATACACAACAAGGCTTTTTTTGGGGGCATAGATGGAAAATTCCTGTTGTGTTTTTTCTATACAGAGTTGATTGGTGTCAAAAATTCCGTGTATCGCTGCCCGCCCTTAAAGGAATGTAATTTTTAGATGCTCCCGTCCCATCAGGCCCGCCCCGATAATATTGAATTTGTATTTCGGCTCTTCAAAGGAGAAGAGAAATTTGTCCTTTTCTGCCAGATAGTTAAAGCTTGGATTTTGGGACAAAAACCTGCTTTTAAATTCTTTACCGCCTTTTTTCATGGAACCCCCCTGTTAATTTGCCAACTTGCTTTAAAGTTGGTATGAGTTAATGGTGAAATTACAAAAAAATATATCGTTTTCGATTTTTTGTCAAGGGAAATTCAAATTCAGCCAGAGTTTAGCTATTCCAAAAAGGTATTGCTGCAAATGCGGGGATCGAAACTGAAAGAATTTTTTAAAAAAACCTTATTTTCTCCTCAGAACCTCCCCCGCCATTACCCCCTTCTGGTATCCATCGGGCGTTACAACCTTTTTACCGTTTATTATGACGTACTCTATCCCGTCCGGGAAGTTTGCCGGCTCAAAGAAGTTGGAGTTGCTCTTCAGGTTATCCCAATCAATGACCAGAATGTCTGCACTAAAGCCTTCTGATATTTCTCCTCGCCCAGAAATTCCGAGCTGCCGCGCGGGAAGCGACGTGCACTTTCTTATTCCTTCGGAGATAGTTAATCCATTTTTGTCCTTGACGTAAAGCTTAAGGAATCTTGGGAAGCAGTCGTAAAAGACATGAGACGGTCTTCCCAATCCCAATAGAATCGTGTCAGTTATAATGGAGACCTCCGGGTGTAAAAGGGCATAACGCATCGAGCGGGCAACCAACGGATCGTCCGGGACAGTCGGAGTGTGGAAAACCATGACCCTTCCCATCTCTTCCACCAGGAGATCGCACATAACATCGAAGGAGTGCTTTTTCAACTCCTTTCCCAGTTCGGGAAATGACTGTCCCTCCATGTACTGGTTCTTCTCGGATGGTACGGTCATCACCCGAACACCGCCCCACCCGGTCATTTTAAAGTAGTTCATCGACCACCCCGCCCGATCTGTATGCGGCCAGTCAGGCTCACCCCCCTCAATGTCCTTTCTAATCTCCATCCTTGTCTTCGGATCGGAAATTCTTTCAAGAGCCTTTTTCCTTCCCCCCTCCAGTACCCAGGGCGGGAAAAAGGCAAAAAGCTCCGTAAAACCTTGGGAGGTGGGAACGACGTCGGCCCCCACGGCCAACCCTTCGGCTATCGCTTCGTCGATTTGTTTGAACTGCCCCTTCAGGCCCAGCTCAATGGGGATGGGTACGCCAATCTTGTTATAGAGAAACGATGCCCCTTTCATAAACCCCTTTACGAAGGGAGTCAGGTACTTCGTGTACGGCTGCCAGTAGATGTGGGAAATCTGCACGGGGATATCGTTTTTACGACCTACGGTGAGGACCTCCTCAATGGAGTTGGAGAGGGTGTGGCAGTAGCTTCTCAGGTGAGAGGTATATACACCGCCGTATTTTGAGATGACTTTACCCAGGGCCAAAAGCTCATCCGTATCGCTCTGGGAGCCGGGAAAATATTGAAGCCCTGTGGACATACCAAAGGCCCCCTCCTCCATCGTCTTTGAGAGGAGAGCTGCCATCGCCCTCTTTTCATCGGCCGTCAAAAGCCTCCTTACCGGGCCAGCCGCCGAAAGGCGTAAAATCCCGTGAGGGGATAGCATTCCCATATTCAGGATAACCCCGCGTTTTTCTATACTCTCCAGAAATTCAGAAAGTCCCCACAAACGCCCTTCTTCATCCGCCGCTCGCATAACAAACGCCTCGTTGTAGGCGACAATATCTTT
>JAUWME010000007.1 GCA_030613285.1 Candidatus Zymogenus sp.
AACAGAATTTTTAAAAGAACGTGCCACATAACAGTCGTCCTATCCGAAAGATAGACTACTGGGGTACTGGGAATGTTGATGAGGGTTGCTGGGGTTGTTGTCAGGGGGTGGGAGGGTGTCGAGTTGGGATTGTTGGGGTTGGGTAAATTGCTATAATAAGCGTAAACGATACAAAGTGTGAGATGAGAGTAATTAGATAAATGAGAGTAATGGGAGGATAAAGTGGGTCAAAAAGTAAATCCGATAAGCCTTAGACTCGGCATCATCAAGGATTGGAATTCTAAATGGTTTGCTCAAAAGGATTATCAAAAGAACCTCCATAGCGATCTGGCAATTAGAAAAAGCATCAAAGAAAAGTTTTATCACGCTGGCATTGCAAAGATTGAAATCGAACGGTCGGCGGGAAAGGCCATGGTAAATATCTATACAGCGAGACCGGGAATTATTATAGGCAGGAAAGGGTCAGAAATCGAAAATATCAGAAAAGACCTTATGAAGCTTACGGGAACTGACGTTGCAATTAATATTAAAGAAGTCAGAAAACCCGAGGCAAATGCCCAACTGATTGCAGAAAACATCGCCACACAGTTGGAGAGGAGAGTCTCTTTTCGGCGGGCGATGAAAAAAGCTGTTTTTACCGCAATGAAGCTCGGTGTAGAGGGGGTAAGGATATCCTGTGCGGGAAGACTCGGTGGAGCAGAGATGGCACGGCGAGAATGGTATCGAGAAGGAAGAGTGCCTCTGCATACTTTAAGAGCAGATATCGATTACGGTACTGCTGAATCAAAAACGACTTATGGAATAATAGGGATAAAAGTTTGGGTATTTAACGGCGAAGTTCTCCCCGGAGAAAAACCCAAATCCCTTTAAGTTTAAGGATAATGGAGTAGTTAACGATGTTAAGTCCGAAAAAAGTTAAATACAGAAAGATGCAAAAGGGACGAGTAAGAGGTATCCGAATAAAAGGATCCAGCCTAAGCTTCGGCGATTTTGGACTCCAATCGTTAGATTACGGATGGTTGTCCGCAAGACAGATTGAGGCCGCTCGTATCGCAATGACAAGATACGTAAAGAGGGGTGGAAAAATTTGGATTAGAGTTTTTCCAGACAAACCCATAACAAAAAAACCCGCAGAGACAAGAATGGGTAAAGGAAAAGGAAACGTAGAAGGTTGGGTTGCAGTGGTAAGACCCGGAAAGGTGCTCTATGAAATGGAAGGAGTTAATAAAGAGCAGGCGCAAGAAGCATTTAGGCTTGCTTCAAGAAAACTCTCGATAAAAACAAGGTTTATCTCAAGGAGTTCGCAATATGAAGGCTAGTGATTTGAGAGAACTATCAGTGGATGAACTGAAAGATCGCGAAGAGAACCTCTCTCAGGAATTGTTCAACCTGAGGTTTCAACGGGCGGCTAATCAACTTGAAGATAAGATGAAAATCAGAAATACCAAAAAAGATAGAGCAAGAATTCTTACAGTTATAAAAGAAAAGGCGCTTGAAGATGAAGATAAGAGGAATAAAGTAAATGGCGACTAGCGGTAAAAGACGAACATTAACGGGTATGGTGGTTAGCGACAAAATGGACAAAACTATTGTTGTTCAAGTGCAAAGAACTCTCATGCATTCAGTTTACAAAAAGTATATCAGAAAGCGAAAAAGTTATATGGCACACGATTCCGACAACCAGTGTGGAATAGGTGACAAAGTCGTTATCATGGAGAGCAGACCGCTAAGCAAACGAAAACGTTGGGTTCTAAGGGAGGTCCTCGAAAAGGCCCAATAGCCCAAATACAGGATTAAGCAATATGATTCAGATGCAGACTATACTAAATGTGGCCGATAACTCGGGTGCAAAAAAACTGTTCACCATAAAGGTGCTCGGAGGGTCAAGAGTTAAGTACGCTTCTCTCGGAGATATAGTAACAGTTTCAATCCGTGAAGCCATTCCTAATTCTAAAGTAAAAAAAGGTGAAGTCGTTAGAGCGGTTGTTGTAAGAACAAAAAAGGAAGTGCGAAGACAAGACGGAACATATATTAAATTCGATGATAATTCCGCAGTGCTGATAAATGCACAAGGAGAACCCGTTGGAACACGTATCTTTGGTCCCGTTGCAAGAGAACTTCGTGCAAAAAGATTTATGAAGATTGTTTCTCTCGCTCCAGAGGTTCTGTAGCGGTAAATAAGGGAGAGAGTGGATGAAAAATAGTTACAAAATAAAAATAAGAAAAAACGACATTGTTCAAGTAATTTCAGGGAAACACAAGACAAAAAAAGGAAAAGTTTTGAAAGTAAACCCTGAAAAGAGTCAGGTTATTGTGGAGAAGGTGAATTTTATTAAAAGACACATAAGACCAAGTTCTGCCCACAGGCAGGGTGGGATCATCGAAAAAGAAGGCCCCATTCATATTTCAAACGTGATGATTGTGTGTCAAAAATGTAACATCCCAGTAAAAGTGGGAAAAAAGATATTAGAAGATGGCACAAAAGTAAGATTTTGTAAGAATTGTGAAGAAATATTAGATAAATAGTTGTAGGTTATGGCTCGTTTAAAACAGTATTATAAAGATGAAATAGTCTCCCAACTTTCCAAAGAGTTTGGGTATAAGAACGTCATGCAAATCCCAAAGATTACGAAGATCGTCGTAAATATGGGGTTAGGAGAGGCGTTGCAGAACATAAAAATATTAGAAAGCGCATCAGCAGAGATCGCCGCTATTACTGGGCAAAAACCAGTTATCACCAGGGCGAAAAAATCGATCGCTTCATTTAAACTAAGGGATGGAAATCCCATAGGTTGTATGGTGACGCTTAGAAGAGAAAGAATGTACGAATTCCTCGATCGTTTTATCAACATATCTATGGCAAGAGTCAGGGATTTTAGAGGCGTAAGCCCAAAAGGTTTCGATGGCAGAGGAAATTATACAGTTGGTATAAAAGAACAAATAATTTTTCCCGAAATCAGTTACGATAAAATAGATAAAATCAAAGGTATGAATATTACCATCGTAACTACCGCAAAAACTAACGAAGAGGGAAAGGCGTTGTTAAAATATTTTGGAATGCCATTTAGTAATTAAAATAATACTAAACAAAAATTTGCAGAAATTAAAAAATTGTAGGGAGAGATTGAAGTGGCCAAGAAATCGATGATAGCGAAAGCAAAAAGAGAAAATAAATTCAAGGTGAGAAACTACAATCGGTGTCCTATTTGCGGAAGATCAAGAGCGTATTACAGAAAATTCGATATGTGTAGAATATGCCTCAGGAAATTAGCCTCCCGAGGCGATATCCCCGGAATGATCAAATCCAGCTGGTAAATAAGTGAAACTTGCGAGGAGAAAAATAATATGGCAATGACAGATCCCATAGCCGATATGCTTACACGCATACGAAATGCACAAATGGCAAAACATGAAAACGTCGATATGTTTTCGTCTAAAATGAAACTCTCAATTGCAGAAATTCTAAAAGACGAAGGTTACATATTAGATTATAAAGAACTAAAAGATGATAAACACAATATTATCCGAATTAACCTCAAATATGTCGACGAAGGTGAAGTAGTAATTAAAAATCTGGAGCGTGTATCAAAACCCGGTCGTAGAGTATATGTCAATGCAAAAGAAATTCCACTAACTCTAAGAGGATACGGCGTTTCAATTCTCTCCACATCAAAAGGCGTCATAACAGATAAAAAAGCAAGAAGTGAAAAAGTGGGAGGAGAAGTGCTGCTCAGGGTTTGGTAAATGGCTGTAAGGAGTTGCAGGTAGATATTTGTAAGGGGGTTGGAGGGTGGGTGGTGGTAGAATTAGAAGAGTTGCTGGTAGATGAGGTTGCTGGAGGTGTTTTGGAGAGAGGTGAAAGGTGTTAGGGTCGGAGGGGTTTGTTGGAAGTGTAGGGGGGGTAGTGTCACTGAGCTGCTATTGATAATAAGTGGGTTGTAAATAAAAAGGGCACAATAGAATTACAAAGTGGTTTTAATAACTGTAATATTATCGGATTTAATATCATAGAAATCGAGGTTGAGTAGTAAAATATGTCAAGGATAGGTAAAAAACCCATAGAAATACCCGATGGGGTCAAGGTGGACATTAAGGATGGTGAGGTTACGATTACCGGTTCAAAAGGGAGTCTCAAAAAATCGCTCCCACCTGATGTTGCAGTCAAGGTTGAGGGTAATGAAATTGTAGTAACTACCAATAAGGATTCCAGAAAAGCAAAGTCGTTTCAGGGGCTTGCAAGGGCGATATTTAACAACATGGTTGTTGGAGTTTCGCAAGGTGTTGAAAGGACATTGGAAATAAATGGGCTGGGGTACAAAGCTGAGGTTGAAGGAAAGATGCTTGTATTAAACGTCGGATATTCCCATCCAGTTAAATTTCCAATTCCAGAAGGGATTGAAGCAAAAGTCGAAAAAAATACCGTATTGACAATTAAAGGGATAGATAAACAGTTGGTAGGTCAGGTGGCAGCAGATATTAGAAGAGTCAGAAAACCCAATCCCTATAAGGGAAAAGGGATAAAATATATTGATGAACACATCAAGAAAAAGGCCGGAAAGACCGGTGTTTAAGAGGTAGCAACGTGAAGAAGTTAGCAAAGAAAAAAAGAGTTTACGGGAGACTGAGAAGGCGAAAGAGGATAAAACTCAAAATCGTGGGGACTTCTGAAAAACCAAGATTGTCAGTTTTTAGGAGTTCTAAAAATATCTATGCGCAGATCATAGATGATAGTCTTGGCGTAACTCTAATTGCATCGTCAAGTTTGGGACAGGCAACGGCAGGCAAAGGTGGCAAGGGTGGTGGCGGAAACATAAAAGCCGCTAAAATTGTTGGAAAATCCCTCGGCGAAAAAGCAGTTGCAAAAGGGATTAAAAAGGTGGTTTTTGACAGAGGTGGCTATCTCTATCATGGAAGGGTAAAGGCGCTGGCAGATGCTGCCAGAGAAGGGGGTTTGGAATTTTAGGGCAAATGATATATATTGTGGAGTTTGAATAATGTCGGATTTTCATGAAGAACAAGAATTTATAGACAAAGTAGTTCATATCAATAGGGTTGCAAAGGTTGTAAAGGGTGGGAGGCGCTTCTCATTTTCTGCCATGGTTGTGGTAGGTGACGGAAACGGCAAGGTAGGGTATGGCATGGGAAAAGCGCAAGAAGTGCCTGAGGCAATAAGGAAAGGGGTTGAAAAAGCAAAGAAGAATATGATAACTGTTCCTTTACTAAAATCCACCATCCCTTATGATGTGATAGGAAAATACGGTGCCGGAAGGGTTCTCTTAAAGCCAGCCTCCGAAGGAACAGGGATCATTGCCGGTGGAGCCGTAAGGGCTGTTGTCGAAACGGTGGGGATAAAAAATATCCTTACAAAGTGCCTCGGCTCTCACAATCCATACAACCTAGTTAAGGCCACAATTGATGGTTTGCTTCAATTAAGAAGCCCAGAAGAGATTGCCAGGGTTCGTGGCAAATCCGTAGAAGAGTTAGGTGCTTAAAAAACAAACACATATTAAACTAAGTTAGTAGCACTTGCTTTATAGCTATGTTTTAAATAGGTATTGTAAATAGATCGAGTAAAAAACACGGGAAGGCAGGAAAACCTATGGCAAAAAAGAAAACAAAAACAATAAAAGTAACTCAGGTAAGGAGCGGCATCGGAAGACCCGAAAAGCATAAAAGAGTCCTGAAAGGAATGGGACTTGGGAAAATGCACCGCACTGTCGAACTGCCAGATACCCCCGAAAGTTGGGGGATGATAAATAAAATAAGCCACCTCGTTGAAGTAAAGGAGTAGGAAATGGATCTCTCTAACCTAAAGCCCCAAAAGGGAGCTACAAAAAAAAGAAAAAGAGTGGCCAGAGGAGAAGGTGGTAAAGGCGGAAAGACCGCAGGGCGTGGCCACAAAGGTCAAAATTCCCGCTCCGGAGGTAAAGTAAGGCCCGGTTTTGAGGGTGGGCAGATGCCACTTGCCAGAGGACTTCCTAAAAGAGGATTTACTAATCGCTTTAGAAAAATATACACTATCATAAACCTAAAGGACTTGAAAAGACTCGAACAAAACGGAGTTGTAGATACGGTCGCTTTAATAAAAGAAAAAAAGATAAATGCTGCCAAAGATGGTGTCAAGATCTTGGGTATCGGTGAGATTGATAAAGCCATTACAGTAAAAGCGCAAAAGTTTTCAAAATCTGCCATAGAAAAAATCGAAGCCGGCGGTGGAAAAGTGGAGGTAGTTTAAATTGGCGCAAGGATTTCAAAATATATTCAAAATCCCAGAGTTAAAAAACAGAATTCTGATGACATTCGGACTTCTGGCAATCTATAGACTTGGAATTCATATACCAACGCCGGGCATTGATGTTGCGGCACTCGGCGATTTTTTTGACAGTGCATCAGGAACCCTCTTCGGATTCTTCGATATGTTTTCAGGCGGTGGCTTAAGTAACCTCTCAGTCTTTGCTCTGGGAATTATGCCTTACATCAGCGCATCCATTATATTACAACTCCTAACCGTGGTTATACCATATCTCGAAAAACTATCAAAAGAGGGTGACGAGGGAAGAAAAAAGATTACACAATATACACGCTACGGAACAGTCGTCCTATCGTCAATCCAAGGATTTGGTATAAGTTTCGGCCTCGAGCAAATGCAGAGCCCCGCAGGAGATCCAGTAGTTCTCGATCCCGGTTGGGCATTCAGAATCATGACAATGATAACGCTAACCGCCGGTACATCATTCATTATGTGGCTCGGCGAGCAAATAACAGAAAGAGGTGTTGGAAACGGCATATCCCTTATCATCTTTGCAGGAATTGTTGCAATGATGCCAACCGCCATAATAAAGTCCTTCGCGCTTGTCGGTGAGACGGGAATCCAGCCACTCGTATTTGTTTTTCTCATAGTAATGATGGTGCTCGTGGTTGCAGCTATTATATACATGGAAAGAGGACAACGAAAACTACCCGTGCAATATGCAAAACGGGTGGTCGGAAGAAAGATGTACGGCGGAAGCAGTACACACCTCCCATTGAAAATAAACACAGCAGGAGTTATACCACCAATATTCGCTTCCTCAATACTCATGTTTCCATTGACAATATTCAATTTCCTTCCACAAGAAGTGATAAAAAGTAACATCTGGCTTGAGAAGCTGATAAGTCAATTTAATCCCACAGCTCTTTTATATAATTTTATTTATGTCTTACTAATCATCTTCTTCTGCTACTTCTACACAGCCGTAACGTTCAATCCCATCGATGTTGCCGACAACATGAAACGATACGGTGGATTCATTCCCGGAATCAGACCAGGTAAAAGAACAGCTGATTATATAGATAAGGTCCTAACAAGAATAACCCTAGTCGGAGCGTTCTACGTAGCCGCAGTCTGCGTACTCCCGACAATACTTATATCAATGTACGGTGTTCCTTTCTATTTCGGAGGAACAGCACTGCTAATTGTCGTCGGTGTTGCTATGGACACAGCACAACAAATAGAATCCCATATGCTGTCAAGACACTACGATGGATTTATGAAAAAAGGGAAACTAAAAGGTAGAAGGTAACTGCTGGAAATGAGGTGTAGGGAAGTTTAAAGAGGGGTTGGGAATGCTAAAAGGAGGCTGGGAGGTTTTCGAGGAGATTGGGGTGCTGAGGAATGTTAGTTGGGGGGATTGGGAGGTTTTAAAAGAGATTGGAGAGGGTTGAGATGGTTGTAGTAGTAAAGTTGAAGACGTAGCAATATAGAAATTTCAATTTTAGGCAATTTTGGAATAGGTGAAAATATCGATGTCGAATAAAAAAAATATAATCTTGTTGGGACCCCCAGGGGCAGGTAAGGGTACTCAAGCCGTAAAGATAGCAGAAAAATACAACATTCCGCAGATTTCCACCGGCGATATCCTAAGACGTGCAGCAGCCGCTGGGACAAATCTTGGCAAAGAAGCCAAAAAGTTCATGGACAGAGGGGACCTTGTACCAGATGAAGTAGTGGTGGGACTTGTCGATGAGAGATTGATGGATACAGATTGCAAAGACGGCTATATCCTCGATGGCTTTCCAAGAACAGTGGAGCAAGCGAAAGCATTAGACCTGATATTAGATGAGAAAGGTGATGGCATTACATATGTAGTCAGCATCGATGTAGATGAGGATGAACTAATAGAGAGACTTACAGGTAGGAGAACTTGCAGAAAATGCGGGAAAATGTACCACGTAGCGTTTGAACCTCCAAAATCCGAAGGTAAATGCGATAAATGCGACGGTGAACTCTACCAAAGGGATGACGATAAAAAAGAGACAATAACCGCTCGTCTTAGAGTATACAACGAAAAAACAGAGCCACTAATAGAATACTTTAGTAAAAAAGGACTTAAAAGATCGGTTCACGGAAGTGGAGGAATCGATGAAATATTTAGTAAAATAACAGAGGTATTAGAAGAATCGTAACATTCTTTTAAAGGTAATTATTTTATGCCAAAGGAAGAAGCCATAGAAGTTGAGGGTAAGGTGCTTGAGATCCTTCCAAACGCCATGTTTAGGGTGGAGCTGGAAAACGGTCACAAAGTATTAGCGCACATTTCAGGAAAGATGAGAATGCACTTTATCAAAATATTGAAAGGCGACAAAGTAACAGTGGAGCTTTCCCCTTACGATTTAACCAGAGGAAGAATTACATATCGCTCAAAATAGTAATTAAATTGTTAAGTTGGTTTTATAAAGTTTGGTGAAGAAAAGGGAGAAGATCAATGAAAGTGAGAGCATCAGTAAAAAAAATTTGCGATAAATGCAAAATAATAAAAAGAGACGGTATGGTTAGGGTTATATGTGAAAACCCAAAACATAAGCAACGACAGGGTTAATTATAAAAGGAGGGTAATGCTTTGGCAAGGATAGCTGGGGTGGATCTACCCAGAAACAAACGTATAATTATTGGCCTTACTTATATCTTCGGTATAGGCAATAATATATCAAAAAAGATACTAGACGAAGCGGGGATAGATTATAGTCTAAAGACCGATGATTTGACAGATAAAGATATTACTTCTATTAGAGCGATTATCGACGCTAAGTTTACTGTAGAAGGCGATTTGAGAAAAGAACAATCCATGAACGTAAAAATGCTCATGGATCTGGGAAATTATAGAGGTTTGAGGCATAGAAAAGGTCTTCCTGTCAGAGGGCAGAGGACTTCCACAAATGCCCGAACCAGAAAAGGACCAAAAAGAATTAAGATAAAGAAAAAGTAGGAAAATTTGATGGCAAAAGGAAAAAAAACAGCTAAAAGAAAGAAAGAAAAGAAGAATGTCAGTGTGGGAATAGCACACATTCAGTCTACATTCAATAACACCATCGTTACCATCACTGATCTCTCCGGGAATGTTCTGACGTGGTCAAGCTCTGGAATGCAGGGATTTAAAGGATCCAGAAAGAGTACACCATTTGCTTCACAGCTGGCTGCTGCCGATGCCGCCAAAAAAGCGATGGAGCATGGAATGAGAACAGTTGATGTTTACGTGAAAGGGCCAGGTGCCGGCAGAGAAGCTGCCCTAAGGGCAATTCAAGCAACAGGACTTGAGGTAAATGTTATAAAAGATGTTACACCAATTCCTCATAACGGCTGCAGGCCGCCAAAGAAACGAAGGGTTTAGATATTTAATTAGAAAAGCAATTGGAGGTCTGGTTTGGCAAGATATACAGGGCCAGTTTGTAAGCTCTGCAGAAGAGAGGGAATGAAACTCTTTATCAAAGGCGACAGGTGTTTTGGAGAAAAGTGCGCCATCGAGAGAAGAAATTACCCTCCCGGTGTACACGGACAAGGAAGAACCAAATTCTCGGAATACGGTAATCAGCTGAGAGAAAAACAGAAAGTAAAAAGAATGTACGGAGTTTTGGAAAGCCAGTTTCACCGATATTTCAGAGAAGCCGAAAGAATTAAAGGCATTACAGGAGAAAATCTTCTTATACTCTTAGAAAGAAGGCTCGATAATATGGTCTATCGCCTTGGATTTGCCAACTCAAGAAGTGAAGCAAGACAGCTTGTGCGACACAACCATTTTCTGATTAACGGGAAAAAAATGAATATACCATCTTTCCTTACAAAAACAGATGATAGTATTCAGCTGAAAGAAAAGAGTAGAAAAATTGAAAGAATACTCGACTCTCTCGAAACCGTTGCAAGACGAGGAATTCCGTCCTGGCTCGAATATGAAAAAAGTTCTTTCACAGGCACAATAAAGGCCTTGCCAGTCAGAGAAGAACTGACAATGCCAATATCGGAAAACCTTATTGTAGAACTATATTCAAAATAGGATGCAATTAGGAATAGTTTTTCAGGACTAGGAGGTCCCATGGGTGATACCATTCATGCTAACTGGCGTGAGTTAATAAAACCAAAAAAGCTTGTGGCAGATTCAGACGAATTTAACGACTTTTATGGTAAATTTGTTGCGGAACCTTTTGAAAGAGGTTTCGGAATTACAATAGGTAATTCCCTAAGAAGAATACTACTATCATCCCTTATGGGAGCGTCTGTAACATCAGTTAAAATTGAAGGCGTTCTTCATGAGTTTACGACAATTCCAGGGGTATTGGAAGACGTTACAGATATTCTGTTAAACATAAAAGGGGTGAGGTTTAAACTCTTAGACGAAGGACCAAAGACAGTAAGAATAAGCGCCGATGGAGAAGGGGTGATTAAAGCAGGTGACATTATCTGTGATGATTCCGTAAAAGTTTTTAACCCAAATCATCACATAGCAACACTTTCCAAAGATGGCAAACTCGAATTGGAAATGAAAGTTAAATGGGGAAGAGGATATGTGCCAGCAGAAAGAAACAAAGATGAAGACGAACCAATAGGTACAATACCAGTCGACTCGATCTTCTCACCCATTAAAAAAGTAAACTTTATAATAACATCAGCGAGGGTGGGTCAGCGAACAGACTATGATAAATTGAATATCGAAGTGTGGACTGACGGCAGCGTGACACCTGAAGACAGCATCGCTTTTGCGGCAAAAATATTAAAAGAACATATGAACATCTTCATAAACTTTGTCGAAGATGCCGAAGATGAATTGGAAGAAGTTGAAGAGCAAAAAGAAGAACTAAACGAAAACCTGCTGCGACCAGTTAGCGAACTCGAACTGTCTGTAAGGTCTTCAAACTGTCTCAAAAATGCTGATATAAAATATATCGGCGATCTCGTACAAAGATCTGAAATGGAAATGCTAAAGACAAAAAATTTCGGTAGAAAATCCTTAAATGAAATAAAGGAAATTCTAAGTGAAATGGGACTGAGGTTTGGCATGAAGTTGGAAAATTGGCCACCAGAAGGACTCGTCGAACATGATAATAGTGAGGAAACAGAAGACATATAAATAGAAGTCTTGGGCTGTTGCGGGGGTGTCGGGAATATTTAGTTGGGGGTTGGAGAGGTGATGCTGGGGTGATGAGACTGTCGGTAATGTTATGGGGGTGGTGGAGTTGTTAGGGCTGTCAGGAAGTTAAAAAGGTGGCGGTAGGAAGAGATAGGGTGTCGAGGGTTGTCGGAAAGGGGATTGGAAAATTGGGTAATGAGGTTTTTAGAGTTTTATTGTAAATAGTTATTTTGGAATTGATACTAAAAGTATGGGGTAGTGTAAAGGTGGGGAGCGGAGTTTAATAAGTTGAATGGTTATAGCTAAATAGGGAAGTTTAAGATATGCGACATCAGAAAGCAGGAAAAAGACTCGGTCGTACCACAAGCCATAGAAAGGCTATGATGAGAAACATGGCCACATCGCTTCTGGATCATGAGCGAATAGAGACTACTGAAACTAAGGCAAAAGAACTCAGACGCTATGTGGAAAAGATGATCACCCTGGGAAAAAGAGGAGATCTCCACGCACGCAGGCAGGCTTTGTCATTCATAAGAAAAAGAGAAGTTGTTGCTAAAATCTTTGATGTCTATGCAGAAAGATTCAAAGATAGAAATGGTGGTTACACCCGTGTAATGAAATTGGGAAAAAGAATCGGGGATGGCGCGCGCATGGCCATAATTGAGCTAATCCCGGATGATCAGCCGAAGAAGAAAAAAGGGAAAAAGGATAAAAAGGAAAAAGGCAAGAAGAAAGTGGAGGCATTGAAAGGATCAAAAGAGGTAAAAACAACAAAAGCAACGAAGGATGTTAAGGGAGACAAGGGAAAGGAAAAAGATAAGAAGGCAATAAAAAAAGAAACAAAAGAGAAAAAGGTTGCCGACAAAAAAGTTGCGGATAAAGTTGATAAGCCAAAAAAAGAAAAAGTAAAGAAGGACTCGGCAGAAAAAGGAGATAAAAAAGAGTAATAGCCACTTTTACTAATAAATGTGGGAAATCCCAGATTAGATTATCTGGCAAACAGATAAAATCGATTGTATGAAATACAAAGACTATTTTAAAAAGCGGTTTAGATGAGCTAAATGTGTAAATTAAAAAATAAATGAAATAGAAGACAAGGACATCCTTGTCTTTTTTTGTGTTTAGTCTCTGGAGGAAGACCTTGGAAAATAGAACAAAAAAAATAGTATTTATAGTTGTCGCAATAATTGCCGTCCTTTTTGTAGGGCTAATTGTCAGCCGGGTTTTACAATCAAAATTGTTTGCGGAAAAAAAAGGTGAGGAAGTTAAAAGAGACCCAGTGACTGTGGTAAAGGTTGGCAAAAACACGATAAGAAAGACGCTTTTCTATACAGGGGATCTCCATGCAGAAAGAGAAGTCAATGTCCACAGCGTTGTAACAGGCAAGGTCATTAGATATAATTATAGTGAGGGAGACAGGGTGTGGAAGGGCTCGACCTTGGCACTGCTTGAGCGAACAGAGACTTGGGATGAATTTAAACCAGTAGTTGTAGAATCACCAATCTCTGGGATAATAGCAATAAATTATCTCGACAAAGGTGAGCTTGCTACCCCGCAAACACCCATTACAATGGTGGTTGGAGGAAAGGGGATTAAAGTTGCAATCAAGGTTACGGATATTGAGCTTGGTATGATAAAAAAAGGGATGAAGTCGGAACTTAGGGTTCCTCCATTTCCCAATAAGCTTTTTATAGGTGAGGTATCGAAAGTGTCGCCTGTTATTCGCAGGGAAACCAGAACAGCACCAGTGGAGATACTCTTTGAAAATCGAGATCGTATGCTGTTGTCCGGGATGTTCGGGGATATTAGAATTGTAGTAGAAACAAAGGAAAATGTTATCGTTGTTCCTTATGATGCATTACTCTTTGAAAAAGAGGGGAAGGTGGGGCCTTACTGCTTTGTTTTGGAGGGGGAGAAGATTGTGAAGAAGAGAAACTTGAAAATAGGGATGATTGAAGGTGAGAGTGTGGAAGTTGTTGAGGGTTTAATGTTTGGCGATTTGGTGATTGACTTGGGAAAGGAGAGCCTTAAGGATGGCGACGAAGTTGTGGTGGTTGATAAATAAGTAGAAGATAAAAAGAGAGCAATAGCAGCTTAAAGAGATATAACTATGTCAGTACCTAAATTTTCTGTAAGAAATCCCGTGATGGTAAATATGCTTACCATCGCAGTCTTTATTTTGGGGATAATGTTTACCGGTAACCTTAACAGGGAGGTGTTTCCGTCAATTGCCTATGGTTTTATTATAGTTATTACTCCGTATCCAGGGGCCTCCCCTGAGGATATTGAAAAGGTGGTTACCACTCCGATAGAGGAGGAGATTGCCGACGTTGATGGGATAAAGACTATGGAGTCGAGAACGAGGGAAGGTGTTTCGGTAATTACAATTACAGCGGAAAGCGATATTGATGGAATAAAACTCGATCAGCTTTTAAACGACATTAAAACCGAAGTAGATAAAGTCAGTGATTTACCGAAAGATGTGGAAGATACTGAGTTTCTAAAACTTAGTGCTGAGTTTCCCGTGATAACAGTGGGGTTTGGAGGTGAAATTCCAGAAGAAACACTTCAGAATTCTGCAGATAAACTGAAAAAGAAGATTGAGCTAATAGAAGGTGTGGGTTCTGTTGATTTTGAGGCCTATCGCGAAAAGGAGTTTTGGGTAGAGGTAGACCCAAGAAAGCTTGAGGCTGCAAACCTGACAATGACTGAGATAATAAATGCCATTAAACTGAGAAACCTAAACATTCCCGGTGGTTCCATTGACGTGGGGAAAAAAGAAGTCCTCATCAGGACCTTGGGTGAATTGATGGATGAAACCGACATCGGTAACGTTGTGGTTCGCTTCCTCCCTTCCGGAAGCATTAAGGTTAAGGATGTTGCTACCATCAAGGAGACTTTTGAAAAAGAAGAAGTATTTGGGAGACTAAACACTAAGCGTACAGTTGCCCTTACTATCAAAAAGAAGGCCAGTGGTGACATAATAGATATTGTCGAGGAGGTTAGACGACTCGTTGGGGAGGAGAAGAAATTATTGCCTGCTGGTGCCGAAATCATGATGGTTCAAGACAATTCAAAATATGTAGTAAGAAGACAAAATACCCTCCTGCTCAATGGAGCTATAGGTCTTTTCCTCGTAATCATTATCCTTTATACTTTTTTGGAGTCGAGATTAGCCTTCTGGGCCTCCATGGGGATTCCTTTTTCGTTTCTCTTGGCGCTTATTATCATGTATTACGTCGGGATGAGTTTGAATATGCTTACCATGTTCAGCCTCATTCTCGTTTTGGGGATAGTGGTCGATGATGCCATTGTGGTGGCAGAAAATGTCTTTCGACACCGGGAGATGGGGCTTTCGCCCAAAGAAGCGGCTATTGCAGGCGCTGAGGAGGTAGTGTTGCCGGTAACCGCCGCCATAGCCACTAATATTGCGGCTTTTATACCCTTGTTGATGGTAGCGGGAATAATGGGCAAATTTCTCAGGGTTATCCCACAGGTGGTCATTATTACGCTTGTGGCATCCCTCATAGAGGCGTTTTTAGTCCTGCCATCTCACCTTGCCGAATTCGTTAAGGATAAGACGGATAAAAAGGCAAAAGAGGCAAGAGCATGGTTTAGACACGTCAGAGATTTCTATGGCGGGTTGTTGGGCGGGTTTCTGAGGAGGCGATACTTAATATTCTTTGGTCTTCTCGGTGTTGCAATTGTCACTATTGTCTTTGCAGCTCTTACTATGGAGTTTGTTTTTATGGGCAAGGCAAGAACCGAGCAATTCATGATTAATATTTACAATCCTGTGGACACAAACATAGATGAGACAGATCGGATTGCCAAAGAGGTGGAAAGAATCGTTATGGAGCGCCCAGAAGATGAGATCGAGGCAGTGATTACCTTTGTGGGTTTTATTGAGACCGGCGAAGCTCCTGTTATGGGTTCTTATGTCGGGCAAATATGGGTTGAGCTTACACCTCACGGATACGACGATATTGGCGCAGAAATAATTATCGCGGATCTCAGGGAAAAGACTTCGTTGATCCCAGGCCCAACAGGTATCGTATATACAGAATTAAAGGGTGGCCCCCCCACCGGGGCACCGGTGGCTATGGAAATTAAGGGGGAGGATTACGAGGATTTGAGGAAACTTTCTGAGGAAGTTAAAGCAGAGTTGGGAATGATGAAGGGAGTGAAGGATATTGACGATAACTTCAGGGTTGGTAAAGATGAAATACGTATAAATATAGACGAGTACAGGGCTCGTTCTCTGGGACTTGATGTGGGTACAGTGGCAGCGGAGATTAGAAACGCTTTTACCGGTGGAAATGCTGGGAATGTCAGACGTGGCGATGATAAGCTGGATATCCTTGTGAAATACGGAGAGGAGTTTAAAAACAAAGATTATCTTATGAACTTTTCTGTGCCAAACATGGCAGGAGAACGGATTCCCATCAAGGCCATTGCCGAAATTACGTCCGGAGAAGGGATATTGAGGATTTATCACTCCGAGCGCGAGAGGAGTATTACCGTAACTGCGAATATTGAAGGGAGGGACACCACATCCGGTAAAATCAATAAGGCACTGATAGAGAAATTCGGGTATTCAAGTACTAAGTATCCGGGCGTTTCTTTTAAATATGGTGGTGAATTTGAGGACACCCAGGAGTCGATGGATTCTATGTTTAACGCTTTCTGGCTTGCAATATTTCTTATTTACATGATATTGGCGGCATTGTTTAAATCGTTTATCCAGCCGATGATAATCCTCTTTACAATTCCGTTTTCATTTGTAGGAGTGGTGGCTGGACTCTTCATTATGGATGTGGAACTTTCTTTGCTTGCGGTAATTGGAATTGTTGCCTTGGTGGGCATTGTCGTCAACGATTCTCTGGTTCTTGTGGATTTTATCAACCGTGCCAGACAATCGGGAATGGCCGTTTACGATGCAGTGCTGGAGTCCGGGAAAATTAGACTAAGACCCGTTCTCCTGACTTCATTAACAACAATCGGTGGTTTGGGGCCAATGGCGTTTGGGATTGGGGGAAACGAACCCTATCTCGCACCGATGGCAATTTCCATCGTTTGGGGGCTTACTTTTGCTACAGTTCTGACACTTCTGGTAATTCCCTCTCTTTACATGATAGTTGAAGACGTCAAAGGATTTGTCAACAAAAGGATTGGGGCAAGAAGTTGATCCGACTTGACAATGTTCACATATCCTTCGATTCACCGTCGGGGGGCAAAAGCTCAATATTAAATGGTGTCGATCTACACATTCCCAGAGGGAAGTATGTTGCCCTAATTGGACCAAATGGTTCCGGCAAAACTACAATTGCAAAAATTATCAAGGGACTTATTTCTCCCGACAGCGGAACTGTTGAGATTATGGGGAAAACCATCTCTAAAGACGAGCTAATGGATGATGTAGGACTTGTATTTTCCAATCCTGAAAACCAAATAGTGTCTGCTGTTGTTGATGAGGATATTGCGTTTGGACTTGAAAATCAGGGTGT
>JAUWME010000386.1 GCA_030613285.1 Candidatus Zymogenus sp.
TTAAAGGCTCAAATGTCCCATCTTCTAAAAGCGAGGTAGATAATCATCAGTGTGATGATGGGCAGATTGGCGGCTATTAGATCCAGACGGTTGTATTTTGCCTCAACGATGAGTCCCATAAGGAGGAACGTCAAAAGTACCAGAAACGGAATCTCTGACGTTATCCACTTCTCTATTTTCATTTCAGGTTCCCCACTTCGCTTTTAAAATTTTGCACATCGTTTTGATTTTCAGTTTTGGTCAACAGTTCGATGGTCAGCCTTGAGTTTTCTTCAATGGAGAGAAAAGCTGTAATCATTTCCGCTTTACCATGTAGTCTCATAAACACTTTAATTCCTAAAAATATAGATAGCACCGCCATTGAAATGGTTACTATCGGATTGTCTATTATACCGAGATGAATGATATATCTGCCATTTTCTATGATAGGTATGTTGATTTTAATAGTTGAGCTATATAAAAAAAGTACTGCGATACCGATGGATAGAATTAGAAAGAGCCATGCATAAATTTTATAAAGGACAATAGAAGTCCTCATTGCCATAAATCTTTTTTTCATTTTCCTTGATGCCTCCGTTTTTCATTCCCGGTTAACAATTCGATGGTCAACCTCGAATTTTCTTCAATGGAGAGAAATACCATTATCATTTCCGCCTTAGCATACAGCCTGATGAATAATATAAACCCCAAAAAAAACGACAGGGTAGCAGCTATTGGAGTAACTGCCGGATGGTTTAATAAACTAATATGGAATAAATGCCCGCCATATTGGATGTCGTAAATGTGAATGTTCATAGCAGAGATAGCCAAAAGTATCATTGCGATGCTGACGAAGAGAAGAAAAATGAGCCATGCGTAAATCTTATAAACTACTATCGAATTCCTCATTGATTTTAATTTTTTGTTCTTATTCATTGATGCCTTCGATTTCGCCAAAAAGTTTCAATATCAATAGCTGGAGTCTATCAGGTCAAATGCAATTAAAAAATGGTCAATACTAATTAGCTATATATATTTTTTTAAGACCCTTGTGAAATTCCTGAATAGATTTTACCTTTATGTCCCCTTTAATGATTTTTTCGATGCCGTCGACGGCAGCCCGTGCCCCCGGAATTGTTGTGAAGATAGGGATGTTCGCCATAAGAGAATTTTTCCTGATGTAGCTTGAATCCTTGATAGATTGTTTCCCCGTCGTGGTGTTTATTACCATCTGAATTTCGTTGCTCTTTATCATGTCGACGACGTCGGGTCGCAACTTTTCTTTCAGCTTATATACGAATTTAGTTTCAATCGCGTTGTTTGTTAGAAACCTATGTGTCCCGGTGGTGGCGGTAATTCCAAAACCCAGGCGTGAGAGTTTTTTTACCACATCAAGTACACGGTCTTTGTCGCTGTCCTTAACGCTGATAAAGACATTTCCGGAAAAAGGAAGCTCAAGACCGCAGGCCAGCTGGGCCTTATAAAATGCCCGGGCAAAGTTTGTGTCAATCCCCATGACTTCTCCGGTGGATTTCATTTCAGGCCCCAGGAGGGTGTCCACGCCGGGAAATTTTGAAAAGGGAAATACCGATTCCTTAACCGAAAAGTATTTTGGTATGACCTCATCGGGGAGGTTAAAGGTAGAGAGCTTCTCTCCTGCCATAACTCTTGCCGCAATCTTGGCCAAAGGGATGCCGATGGCTTTGCTGACAAACGGTACTGTTCTACTTGCCCTTGGGTTTACTTCGAGGACATAAATTTCATTTTTTCTGAGGGCAAATTGCACATTCATAAGCCCCACAACACCCAATTCCAGGGCAAGTTGCCTCGTCTGCTTTTTTATCTCTTTTACAATGTTCGCCTTAACGGAATATGTAGGGAGGCTCATGGCACTGTCACCTGAATGGACTCCGGCCTGTTCAATATGCTCCATCACCCCGCCAATGAAAACATCCTCACCGTCTGATATGGCATCGACGTCAAACTCCAATGCATCGGAGAGAAAGTTGTCTATAAGAACCGGATGTTCGGGGCTTGCCTTTACGGCAAGTTTCATGTAGTTGTTCAAATCCTCCTCATCTTGAACTATCTCCATGGCCCTTCCTCCCAAAACGTAGGAGGGCCTTACAAGAACGGGGTAGCCAATCTGGTTTGCAATTTCGATGGCCTCCTCAACAGAGCGGGCCAACCCGTTTTCCGGCTGTTTCAGTTTCAGTTTGTTTATAAGGTCATTAAATCTCTCCCTGTCTTCTGCCCTGTCGATGGAGTCTGGGGAGGTGCCGATGATGGGGACGCCGGCCTTTTCGAGAGAGACGGCAAGCTTTAAGGGTGTCTGGCCGCCAAACTGGACGATCACGCCGTCTGGATTTTCGGTGTCCACAATGTTCAGGACGTTTTCAAAAGTCAACGGCTCAAAGTAAAGCCTGTCTGATGTGTCGTAGTCTGTGCTGACGGTCTCCGGGTTGCAGTTTACCATGATGGTTTCAAAACCGGCATCGGAAAGGGCAAAGGAACCGTGAACGCAGCAGTAGTCAAACTCAATCCCTTGGCCGATGCGGTTGGGGCCACCCCCCAAAATCATTATCTTCTTTTTGCTTGTTGGTGCTGCCTCGCACTCTGTTTCGTATGTGGAATAGAGATAGGGGGTGTAGGCCTCAAATTCTGCGGCGCAGGTGTCCACTCGTTTGAAGACAGCTGCAACACCATGATCCAGCCTCATTTGCCGAAACTCTGTTTCTTTAATCCCCATAAGCTCTGATAGCCGAGAATCTGAAAAACCGTATTCCTTTGCTTCCAACAGGAGGTTTTTAAACGTCTTCTTGCCAAGTTTATCTTTATGTCTAAAATTGTCCTTTATCTCTTCTTCCATCTCAATAATTTGGGAGATGTTTGTCAAAAACCACGGGTCGATCTTTGTAACCTCAAAGATTTTTTCTGTCGGGATGTTTTGACGAATGGCCTCAGCGACAATAAGTATCCGATCCTCACTGGGGTTACTGAGTTTTAGCAGGATGAGCTCTTTTAGTTTTCTTTTTGGGAGATTCATCTCCTCATCTGTCAGGATGTTGATAAAACCGTTGTAGTCGGTTTCGAGGGAGTTTAGCGCTTTTTGAAACGATTCCTTAAATGTCCTGCCGATGGCCATGGCTTCGCCCACAGACTTCATCTGGGTGGTGA
>JAUWME010000074.1 GCA_030613285.1 Candidatus Zymogenus sp.
GGTCAAGCTTCATAAAAGTTTTGTTTTTTAAAAGCCAGTTTTCAACAGCGCTTCTGGCAAAAAAACGGCTTATTATAAACGCCAGTGTCGCCCCCAGGGTTGCCCCTATGACAACTACAATTGTCCCTTTGACTGCCCCAAAGATTGCCCCCGCTAATATTGTCAGGGGTGAGCCCGGAATGGCGGCCACTGAAGTTGCAATATAGATGAGAATAAATACGATGGGGCCCAAAGCCCCCAGATCTTCAATCCAACTTTTAAGTTCTGTTATTTTCTCACCGAAGTCGAATAGATTGGCGAGGAGAAAAAGGGTCAAAACTGTCAATATAAGGAGGATTGGTTTAATTATCCTCCCCTTGCTTACTTCACTTTTTTCATTATTCATTTTGTAATTTAAAATCTAAAAGGTTTGCACTACATCTTTTCGTTCAGCGACCAATCGTACTTGATGTATTTAATTTTATATTCACCCAAAGAAAGGTATCTTCTGTCAGATTCATTTAGATATCCCGCAGCAAAATTTAGCACCGCCCTTTCCAATTCGCTAAATTTCTGCACCTTATCCTTCTTTCCATATTTTAGTGTAAAGTCTTCCCCAAACCATTTGAATATTTCAGACAGATAAACTACATTATTTTCTTTGTCGATCCTAAACTTCCTTGGGTCTAAACAAAACACCCTTCCCTGCTCTTTAAGCTGAGTGTTCAAATCTTCCCCGGTGTACACCTCATTACTCAGCTTTGGACAACCCTTTGCTGCACAGACCAATGCCATATGGATCCTCGGCTCGTTGAAATTAACTCTCAAGTTTTTGTGCTCAATGTCATCAAGAGTCACCACCTTTCCCATTAATTCAAATTTCACTTCCGAAAAGACCCCCTTTATCTGGCGAATGCTGTTCTTTGGATAAAAGGTCGAGAGAAGAAGGGTGGATTTTATGGGGTAGTTGTCTATTACGACTTTTATGACAAACGCATTGTATGCGTTGATGAGAAAGGCGACTTTTTCCCTGCTGGACCAACCATTATAAGCACCGGGCTTGACCGAACCTACCGAAACAATAAAGTCGTTAAGGTCTTTCATATGGGGTTTGTTTGATTTTAAAGCGCTGTAATTTACCATACCCCGATTGTCAACGTAGGTTTTTAACACAACAGAATATTTGCTGTATGAAAAACCCTCTTCCTCAGTTTCGGCTTTTGATGATGAAAAAAACCCAATGGCAAAAATAAAAAGGATTGTAATAAAACTAATTGTAAATTTCCGAATAGACATTCTATTCATGAATTTTCCTCAATATTTAAAAGAAGTTAATCGTGGATCAAAAACACCGATTATCAATAACAATATTCAGAGACTACTCTATTGGTTCATATCCCGATGGGAGGAGATTCCACTTGCTCCCAAAGACGTGTACCATTTTTGTCTCAGTACCGTTTCTGTCAACGAACATTTCACCACCGTGAGCCCAACTCAAGACACCACATTTTAAGTTGTATGCATCGAACCCATCATTTAGGAGAGCTTCTACATATCTGCCGCTCCTGACCCCGATGGTGCAGTAAACAACTATTGTGGCATTTTTGTATGCGTTAAGGTTGGACTCGAACTCCGCTTTTGTGATTGCGTCTGGTATCATCGAAACGCGGTACTCCTCTGGGGTTCTGCTGTCAACAAGAACAACTTTACCCGCATTTTTCATCTGGAGGAGTTTTGAGGCGGTGATTTCAGCAACCCCCTCAAAATATCTACCGCCACCTCTGTAGCCTTCGTAGAGTGCGTCAATCTTCTTGATCTTCTCTGAATCGGTCTCTGTTTTTTCAAAGGAGTAGGCCCCCGTCAACATTAGGGGGCCATTTGAAAATACGAACAGGACAAAGATAATTGTAATGACAATTTCAAATGATCTTAATATTGCGAAGCAAGAAGGTACTATCTTGTTTGCAAATTTTCTCATCATCTCTATATAAGCGCTCCTGCACAGGACGATCCCGCCCCCGCGGTACAACCGAAGCAATGGTCTCCGGTGACAATCCTACGGTTATTTAACCTGGAAATAGCTGAGTCGTCAAGTACCGTTATGTGATCAGGAGCGCCATGATTGACATTTAGGCCGAGGGCGAGGTTGAAGTCACAATCGTAGAGACTCCCATCCCAGCCAACGCTGACTTGGCGCCTGCACATCAAACCATCGAGGGTCTCAGGATTAAAGGAGTTTATGAGCAGATTAATGTACTCTTCTTCTCTCTCCTCATTTTTTAGTCCGGTTTGAAAACGTCCTAACGGCATATTGGTTATGGTAAAAAGCTCCGTGAAAACAACTCCAAAGCGTTCTTTCAATTCCCTGTGATAGTCAGCCGCAAGTGACGACTGGGGCCCGGGCAGGCTTGGGCCGCCGGGGTTGTAGATGATATTAAGTTGCAGTTCATCATCAATCCCATAGCCTTGAGCGTTCAATAGCTTCATGGCCTCGATGCTCTTTTCATAAATCCCGATTCCCCGCTGGGCCCGGACGTTCTCCTCGGTATAGCAGGGAAGAGACGCCACAAGTTTCACCTTATGGGTTTTAAAAAATTCCGGTAGCGTCTCCATGTCGGGCTCAAAAAAGACGGTGAGGTTTGTCCTGACCTGAACTTGGTGTCCATTTTTGGTGAGCGCTGCCACAAAACGTCGGAAATTGGGATTGAGCTCCGGGGCACCTCCCGTCAGATCGATGAGACTCAACTTCAACCTTCCTGCCAAATTGAGAATCTCCTCCATGATCGGCCATTGCATTGTCTCTGTCCTCAACGGGGAGGCTTCCAGATGGCAGTGCGCACATTCGTTGTTGCATTTTAGTCCCAAATTGACCTGCAATATTTCAATGTTATGACTGTTCAAATCTTCTCCAGTAAATTGCTCGACCTTCCTGTCAAAACTCCTGACCGTGTGACTATCTGTGTTCATTGGTAATTCCTATTCAAATGGGTTTATTTTATAAAATTATCATTAATCTATTAAAAAGTAAATAGGGCAATAACAGTATTTTTAGTAAGTTAAAACAGTATTGTTTCGGTAGCTTTTCACTCTATTTCAATTTGTGAGTTCAACTCTTTAACGCAACAGATTGTTTGCCGCTGATTTTTATACTATATTCGATATTCAATCGCCCCCGAGTTCTGCTCCGAGCTCCAAATCTTGTCGAATCAAGTCTTCGACCAGTGCACATATATCATGACAAATACAAGGTTCTACCTTTCGCCGTCTTTTCATTGTTAGCTCGTGAGCTTTTTTTGGATGACAACCTTTTTGTTTTTATTCCTAATCAATTCTCGGCTTATGGTAGATTTATCTACTTCGACTTTTTGCAATATCAAATACTTTTTTTCTGTATTAAAAAGAGCATAAATATGGTATCTTTGTTCTATTGTAAATTGTTTGTAGGTTCTCATAAGTGCTCCTCTCTCTTAGTTGTTAAAAAAGACATCCATCCTACAAAAATTTACCTCTCTTTGCGACTAAAAAGATTGCACTTGATAGTTGAATCTACACTATTTAATAAATTTAGAACATAAATGGGGAGGTTTTCTATGGATCCTAAGTACTTTATAATCCTTGCATGTGTCTTTGTCCTTTCTGCCCATTCGGTAAAAGGGGCAGCTGGATTAGGGATTACAGACGGGAGGCTGTCCCACTGTCCCAAATCACCCAACTGCGTCTCCTCACATAGCGGAGACAGAGCGCATTACATCGAACCACTCCGATTTACAGGGAGTCTCGATAAAGCAAAGGATGTTCTTGTTTCAATCATCGAGTCGGAGAAGCACGCAAAATTAATTACCATCACAGACAATTACCTCCATGCGGAGTTCACTTCGCTCATATTCCGCTTTGTAGATGACGTGGAGTTCTATTTCGATGACTCCACAAAAACTATTCACGTAAGGTCGGCCTCTCGCGTGGGGTACTCCGATTTTGGTGTGAATCGAAAACGAGTCGAGAAAATAAGGGAGCTCTTCAACCTGAAAGTAAAGGAAGAGTGAAAGGCGATTCCGGGTTTGTAATTTAACAATAGTATTGTCGGCAGAACGGATAAGAAAAAAGGATGAGTCAAGGGCGATTCGTTCGGCAATTTCCATTCGGTGTATCCGCCGCCTGCAATTGAATTGAACGAGCAGTTATACTGTCTTGGTCGGCGGATAAACGTCATCAAAAATACGCGCAGATAGTAATTTACCTGTATCGGCCAACTCGTACACGGCCATACCCATTCATCACAAATGTATTCCACAAAAAAGAGCTTGCCGTCAAATGTGGCGGAATAGTGTTCCAGATAAAAAAAGATGATTACTCAATAATACATACATTTTAAGCTAAATATTGCAATCCTTCATCATTCTCTTCTCCAAGTACAGTTGATGGTATTCTTCCGCCCTATAGAAATTTGAAGAGCGCACAACCTCGGTAACAATCTTTTTACTTAGCTTTTGCTGCTGCTCTTCAATATATTCCAGCGCTTGGTTCTGTTGTCCTTCATTGTAGAAGAACACCACAGATCTATACTGCTTGCCAATGTCCGGCCCCTGCCTGTTTAACTGCGTTGGATCGTGAATATCAAAAAATACTTCAAGAAGCTCTCTATATGAAACTTCCTTAGGGTTGTACTCCACAAGAATTGTTTCCGCATGGCCGGTTTTATCTCTACAGACTTCTTGGTACGTTGGATTTTCCTCATCTCCACCCGCAAACCCGACGGTCGTATTTACGACGCCCTTGACCTTCCTATAAACCTCTTCTACATGCCAAAAGCATCCCGCCCCAAACATCGCCTTTTCCGTTTCTGTTTCGCCCCCTTTGAAATCAAGAGCGACCGAGTTTATGCAATATCTTTGTCCAGTCGGCTTGGGTCCATCGTCAAAAAGATGACCTAAATGGCTCCCACACTTTTTACAAATAACCTCTGCACGTACCATGTCGTGTCGTCTATCTTCTTTCAGCATAACGGAATTTTTATCTACATCAAAAAAACTCGGCCATCCCGTACCAGAATCAAATTTTGAATCAGACTCAAAAAGCTTATTTCCGCAAACCTTGCAATAGTATTCTCCCTTGCTTTTATTTTTGTAATAGTTTCCGCTGAAGGGAGGCTCCGTCCCCTTTTCCCTTAAGACATGGTATTCTTCAGGGGTTAATTTTTTTTTAATCTCTTCTTCTTTCATGGTTTTTTCCTTACAAGTTTTAGTTTAAGATTGACTGATCTACCCCCCTTGAAATCATTGGTCGCTACTCGGCAACACATGATAAAGAATATGAAAGATTTTGGAATTCCCTTTGATATCAAAGAATGTTACGATCTCTACACCTATCCTTAAACCGATCTCCTTTATAGAATTCAATACAGATAATAATCCTCCATAAGCAGCAAGCATTTTATATGCAAGACGCCGTCCCGTTCTCAGTTGAAATTTAAAAAATGGTGGCTGTTCCAAATCCGAATTGTTAGAATCGGGTTATCTAAAAAACTATTAAAATGGAGTAACCGCCATGAAAGAATCTTATCGCGTAGTTGACAAAAAGGATAGAAACGAGGAACAAGCGCCGCTTTTTTCTGTCCGAGTGAATGCGATAGTTAGATTTCTTTCTCACTCAAGGTACAGGCCCTGACGAAGTTTTTACCAAGAATGGTTGGGCTTACCTGATTATTTCGGCAAGTTCCGGAAAATCATCTTTAACCTTGCAGACGTTGTCCGGAACACATTTTTTGCAGGCAATGTACGGTCGTTAGCATAGCGCTGTACACTGATCCCATGATCACAATACCCACCTCGCAGGCCATTCCTGAATTAAAATTCGTCAGTGTGCAGCGCATAATAACCAAGTTGCTTGACAATCGAGTTTGTTAGGCTGGTATTGCCAGTTCTTACCAGCCTGTGCAGTACTATTAGCGTTCTCTGAGAAAATTCCGAGGTATTAATCGTTTTCTCGAACTTGAGAGAGCTGAAAAACTACCATATTTTTCAGATTACCTCTCTTTTCAATACCTGTACCAAAATATTTTTAACAGATTCATAGGACTGCGCATTTTTACTTATTCCATAGATAGGCGATCCCCGAAGATCCAAGTTTGAAATCGCTTCGTCTTCTGGTATTATACCCCATACATCAAGATTCTCATTGTATGCATGAGCCTTAAGATTGTCAAGTCCATCCCTGTACCGATTAATTATCAATCCCATTTTCTTAGGTCTTAACTGGGGATGCTGTTCGGTGATCTTTTTTATGATCCCTGCAGTTGCAAAACCCCGCTGAGATGGATCGGTCACTATTAGAAGAAGATCAACACCGCCGATGACCTTGCGGTGCAGTTGCTCAATTCCAGCCTCGGCATCTATAAGAACAACATCGAAGGAAGAAGAGAGAGAAGTTATAGCTCTTTTTAAAATTGTGTTTACAGGACAAAAGCACCCCAGCGTCTCTGTCATTCCCATGGCAAGAAAATTGAAATCATCCCTCTCAATAAGAGTCGAAAGGAGGATGTAGTCCAGATTATCCTTAATCTCTTTACCCCTTCCACTTCCGACACCACTAATAATCTCTTCCCTTACCTCCCCAACACTCCTTGGGTCTTTAATTCCCAGTGCCGAAGCCGCACCTGATACGGGGTCTGCATCGATTACGAGGAGTCTTATTTTCTTATTTTCTTCAACAAGCGCCTTTGTTATGAGCGCTGTTACTGTTGTTTTCCCCACACCTCCTTTTCCGCAGATACAAATTACAAAGCTTCCCGTAACCATATAGTTAAAGCTCCCCCTTTGTCACATCAAAGACCTTCTTTATCTCATCACAGACTAACCTTTCACCACAGGATGTGCAGTCGATTTCATTTACACACTCCATTTCTGAGTCCGACAAAACACTCAGTTTGCTAATCCTCAAATCCCTTACTATCTTTCTTACCTGATCCCCAACCCTTTCCAGCTCTTGAACGTCCTCCTTATTTGAAGTAACAAATGTCACCGAAACCGACTTTATTCCTTTAACGCTTTTTCGAACACCATCAATCAATCTTGATCCCACGTAAAAAAGTGAGAGCCCCCCTTCTGCCGCCTCCTTACTGACCCTTGCCCACAACCTCCCCGGCATACACCTGACCATATAGCCCGGTATCTCATCCACAATACGTCCGCACTCTTCGATCTTCCCATAATCCTCAAGCCACTGGTCAACATCACCCATCCTGTCAAAAGAGACACAGATGACCTGACCGAATGGGACACTCTTTCCCACAGATTTTGGGATATCGTCTCCCACCAGAACGACCGTTCCATCTTTAATCAGGGCGGAATCGTCCGTTAAGAGTATAAGAAAAGCGCTCATCGTATCGGGCGCCCCAAGCTCTACGCCTGTCTCCCGTTTAAGGATTACCCTCTGCGAACTATTACCCTGTGCGCTATCGTGGTATTTGATGGGTGAAAGGGACGCCTTCTTTGCAGAGACAACAACTCCTTCGTTCCTTCTCCGGTTGAGAAAGTCGTGGAGTTGTTTTATATAGACGTCAAGGAGTGCCACATCGATTTCATAGAAATAAAAAAGTTCAACTTATCGATTGTCTGTTACCACTTTTAGAAGATACTATTACAAGACACTATTACAAGACGAGGTCTTCTCTCCCGATATCCGCAAGGTACTTCGGGTATTCCTCGTAGAGTGGCTCAATTATTGGCAGTAGTTTCAATATCTTCGGTATCGGCCCTTTGGCCACAATCTGCTTTGTGGTCAGTGCCTTTGCGAGCTTGATCTTACCGTGCCAGAACTCGTGGGCGGTATCGGCCGTTAAAGTTAAGGTAGCAACGGGTTCAATAGAATCGTCGTTGATAAAGACCCCGAATTTATCGTCGTTTGGGCTTAGGGTAATCGTCATATCAGGTTCTTTCCAGACAAACTTGACAACAATTTTCTTATCCTTTAAGGAATCAACAATTTGTGTTGCCAGCTTGTCTTTATCTTGGTATTTTTTAAACACCATCTTGAAGAACCCCCCGAGTATCTCTTCACACTCTTCAGCATCTTTAAAGTACGGCATATTTCCCTCCTCATATATCATATATCTAATCTATTTATTTTCCAGTTTTTCCTTCGCAAGGACTGCAGCGCCAATTGCGCCAATCATCTGGGGATCGATGTTATCGGGAAATCTCTTGAGCTTTAATTTTAGCTTCTCCTCCAATTCCTCTACAACCCCCAAATTCTTCGCAACCCCCCCGGTGATTACTACATCGGGAACAACCCCCACCCTCTTGGCCTGACTTGCAACCCTTGAAGCCACAGACTGGTGGA
>JAUWME010000460.1 GCA_030613285.1 Candidatus Zymogenus sp.
AATAGAGATAGGGGGTGTAGGCCTCAAATTCTGCGGCGCAGGTGTCCACCCGTTTAAAGACGGGGGTGACGCCGTGATTGAGCCTCATCCGTCGAAACTCGGTTTCCTTAATCCCCATAAGCTCAGATAGCCGCGAATCTGAAAAACCGTATTCCTTCGCTTCCAAGAGGAGGTTCTTAAACATCTTTTCGCCAAGTTTATCCTTATGTCTAAAATTGTCCTTTATTTCCTCTTCCATCTCAATAATTTGGGAGATGTTGGTCAAGAACCACGGGTCGATCTTTGTAATCTCAAAGATTTTTTCTATAGGGATATTATGACGAATTGCTTCTGCCACAATGAGTATCCTATCCGCGGTGGGGTTGCTCAGTTTTAGGAGGATGAGTTCTTTCAGTTTTCTTTTTGGGAGGCTCTTTTCCTCGTCTGCCAAGATGTTTACAAAACCGTTGTAGTCGGTCTCAAGGGAATTTAGCGCTTTTTGAAACGATTCCTTAAATGTCCTGCCGATGGCCATGGCTTCGCCCACAGACTTCATCTGGGTGGTGAGGTCGGGCGGGGCCGGGGGGAACTTTTCAAAGGTGAAGCGGGGAATCTTTGTAACCACATAGGCTATGGTGGGCTCAAAAGACGCCGGTGTTTCCTTTGTGATGTCGTTTCTTATCTCGTCTAATGTCATACCCACAGCAAGCTTTGCAGCAATCTTTGCAATGGGAAACCCCGTGGCCTTGCTGGCAAGGGCAGAGCTTCTTGAAACCCTGGGGTTCATCTCGATGACCACGAGCTCTCCGTTCTCTGGATTAACGCCGAACTGAATGTTGCTCCCGCCTGTGTCAACGCCGATCTCTCTGATGATGGCAATTGAGGCATCCCGCATAATCTGGTACTCTTTATCTGTCAGGGTCTGTGCGGGAGCTACCGTAATGGAGTCTCCGGTGTGGATTCCCATGGGGTCTAAATTTTCGATGGAGCAGATAATAACCACGTTGTCGGCCAAATCCCGCATCACCTCAAGCTCAAACTCCTTCCAACCGAGAACTGACTGTTCAATGAGCACTTGGCCAATGGGACTCTGGTCAATTCCCCATCTGACGAATTTTTCAAACTCCTCAAGGTTGTAGGCGATGTTTCCCCCTGTTCCGCCAAGGGTGTAGGAGGGACGAATGATGTTGGGAAATCCGATATCGGTGAGAACTTCCTTTGCCTCGCTAATATTTGTTGCGTAACCACTATCGGGGAGGTTTAAGCCAATCTTTTTTATGGCCGCCTTAAAAAGCTCCCTGTCCTCGGCTTTTTCGATGGCTTCAAACTTGGCGCCGATGAGTTCAACATTGTATTTATCAAGGACACCCATCCGATGAAGATCAACGGCTATATTAAGACCCGTTTGTCCGCCCAGTGTAGGAAGGAGGCAATCAGGTCTCTCCTTTTTGATGATCTTTTCAACTACGGCAGGTGTAATGGGTTCGATGTATGTGGAGTGGGCAAAATCAGGATCGGTCATAATCGTTGCCGGATTGGAGTTGACAAGCACAACCTCATATCCCTCTTCCTTTAAAGCCTTTACGGCCTGGGTCCCGGAATAGTCAAACTCGCAGGCCTGACCAATGATGATTGGGCCTGAGCTGATAATCAATATTTTCTTTATGTCTGTTCTTTTTGGCATTTAGTTATTTCTGTTCCCTCATCATTTTTAGAAAGTCATTAAAAAGGTACGTAGAATCGTGGGGGCCGGGGGAGGCCTCTGGGTGATACTGCACCGAAAAGATCGGCAGTTCCTTGTGCCTCATGCCCTCAACGGTGTTATCGTTTAAGTTAATGTGAGTGATTTTAACATCATTTGGCAGGGAATCTGCTTTGACCGAAAACCCGTGATTTTGAGAGGTGATTTCCACACGCGATGTTTTGAGATTCTTTACAGGTTGGTTTGCCCCCCTGTGTCCAAATTTCAGCTTGTAGGTTTCTCCCCCCAGGGCCAGGGCAAGGAGCTGGTGCCCAAGACATATCCCAAAGATGGGTATCTTGGGCGACTTTTTTTCAATCAACTTTTTTATCTCGTTTGCGGCGTACCCAACGCCTTCGGGATCACCGGGGCCATTGGACAAGAATATCCCATCCGGCTTGAATTCCATAACCATATCAGCAGGCGCCGTTGCCTTAACCACCTTCACCCTTATCCCCAACGAAGTCAGGTTAAAAAGGATACTCTCTTTTATGCCGTAATCATAAGCCACAACCAAAAGGCCCGTGTCTTTTGCCTGTTTTGTTCTTGCACCTGTGATGGATGACAAATCTACCGGCTCTTTTGTAAAATCGTAGGTGTCGTCGGTGGTAACTTCGCTTACAAGGTCTCTCCCGATAAGCCCTGACGATTCCTTTGCCTTTTGAATCAATATTTCAGGTGAGAGATCGACTGTGGATATTACCGATTTCATGGCGCCGGCGGTTCTGATGTGTTTGGTCAATGCCCTTGTGTCAATGTTTCTAATGCCGATGATGTTGTGTCGCTTCAGAAATCCCCCAAGGCTCTCCCGGCTCCGAAAAT
>JAUWME010000420.1 GCA_030613285.1 Candidatus Zymogenus sp.
GCTATCAGAAACAGTTTATGAAAGCGATTTTGTCGTATGAGGAGTCACTAAAATATTACAGGGAGCTGAATTATAAAAAGCAGGAAGGATTTGTTCTAAACAACCTCGGCGTCATATACAAGAAGCTAAACCAAACAAACGAGGCTGTCTCCCGTTTTACGGAGGCAATAATAATCTACAAAGAAGGGGGCTACATCAAAGAGGAGATTCAATCTACAAGTAACATTGCGTCAGCTTATCTTGAAATCAAATCCTACGACAAAGCCATTTCATACTACAAAAAAGCCCTAAAGGTTAGTGAAAAGTCAAAATCAAAATCGGACGATCGATTAGTCTTGAGAAACATCGCATCGGTATATCTTAAAACCGCACAGTACGAAGAGGCTATCTCTTACTACAAGAAAGCTCTTAACATCAGCAGAGCCAGTTCCAAAGGTCAAGACATCTCCAGAGATATTGAAGGAATAATTGCAACATATGCAAAATTGGGAATGGACGGGAAAGTCCTTTCTTATCATAAAGAGGCGATTGATATCTACCGCAAGATCGGCGACAGGAAGCGAGAAAAAGATACACTTTTGGAACTCGGTATTATTTATCTTAAATTGGGAAAACCCAAAAAAGCAAAATCTTATTTCGATGAGGCTATAATCCTCGCAAAAGATGTAGATGAAAATGAAATAGTTGGTGAGACATTAACAGATATCAGCAGGACATATCTAAAAAGTGGATACAAAAAGGAGGGAATGTCTTTCATCAATGATGCGGTGGGTCTCTTTGAAAAATCGAAAGACAAAGAGGAGCTTTTGGTATGCGTGGAAACTATTGGGATAATGCTTTATAAAATAGAGGAGTTCGAAGACGCCCTCTCTTATTTCCAAAAGATGCTTACCCTTTCAAGGGATGTTGGAAACAGGCAGTACGAGGTGTACGCTCTTTATAATATCGGCAATACGTTGAGGTTCTCGAAAAAGCCCGAAGAAGCAATTGTTTTTTTCAAGGAAGCCCTTGATATTTCACTCAACGAAAAATACGACAAAAAGATTCTTTTCATTTATTCACAACTCTCAAAGTCCAACAATGACCTCCACCGATACGAGGAGGCAATACCCTATTTGAAAAAAGCTATTGAATTGGCCAAAAAGAAAACCAAGGAAGCAAATATAGAGGGAAGCTTAGCTTCTTACTACTATTATCTCAGCGATCTCTATTTTAGGCTTGGGAGGTACGAAGACGCTGTCTCGATTTCTGAAGAGGAGATTCAGTATTTTAGAAAGCTGGGAAATAAAAAAGGAGTCAATTCTGGGCTTACATCGAAGGGGTGGTACCTACTTTTTCTGGGCCAAAACGAGGCTGCCCTCTCCATATTTGAAGAGACGCTGAAACTCTCAAGGGAACTGGGCTCAAGCTCTTCAGAATCCAACAGCGTTGTCAACAAGGGGTGGGCCAACCTCTTCATGAAGAAGTACGATGATGCGATCAATTTCTTTGAAGAGGCAAAAGATATCCACATCATGAGAAAACTTGAGGCCACAAGCGGAATTGCCACGGCCTATCGAAGCACCAAAAAATACGAGAACGCCCTTTTAACTTATGAAGAGGCGGTGACACTTGCCAGATTTGAGGAGGATGATTCCTTTTTGAGTTTTAACCTTACGGGTCTTGGCTGGACACAATTTCATCTGGGCAGATACGACGATGCCCTTTCAACCTTCGACAGCGCTTTTTCCATTGTCACTGTTGAGCGGGATCAGCTGGGAATGTTTTGGATCCTCTGGGGAAAGGGGAAGGCATTGGTAAAACTTGGGAGATTGACAGAGGCAAAAGACGCCTACCGCGGCTCCATTGATACCTTGGAAAATATATCCAAAGGGATTAGAAACAGGGGGTATCGGGAGTCTTTTCTTGCCGACAAGGTTGGGGTCTACGAGGATTATAAAAAACTACTAAAATAGACGAGATGGGATTGTATAAAAATTTCTGCCTGATATTCCGTTTGATATATTGTGAAACAATGAAAGTACATCGGCATACTCCAGCACTATTAAAAAGGTCCAATGAAGCAGACAAAAACATTGAGGATAAGTAAAAAGGTCAAAAACAATCACCTCCATATGAAGGAGCATCGACATCGCAACGAGGAGGAAGATTCAAAAGAAAATCGCCGTATCCTTACATCTCCCTCAAAACTCTATATCTTTTTATTCCTTTTTCAGCCTATCAGGAGGTTATTTTAGTTTATGAATCGAAAGAAAAGCAAGAGATCTCTCGTCTGCTGGTACAGTCAGACGGGGCACACGAAGAGATACGGTAAGTTTATAGCGAGTCTCTTTAAGGATTCGGGACTCAAAGTAGATACGGGAGATATCGGAGCTGTCAGTCCCACCGACATCGATCGATACGACCTCGTAGTTGTCGGAACGCCGGTTTTCTACTACGACGTCCCGGAAAACGTGATATCGTGGGTCGCTTCAATTCCCGATCTTGATGGGACGGCCGTCGCGTCCTTTGCCACCTTCGGAGGCAACGGTGGAAACCAACACAACACCGCCGCCGAGCTCCTGAAGCTGTTGGTAAAGAGGGGGGGAGCTCCCACAAGCATGGAGACCTTCGGCAACATGTCAACCTACGCCCCCACTTGGTCCCTCGGAAACGAGAAGCGCATCCTGAAATTCAGCAGCCTCCCCGATGAGACGACCTTCGAAAGTGTCAGGGAATTTGCGCGGGAAATTTTGAAAAACGCCGAAGATGGAGCGAGATGTAAGGTCAAGAAGGAATTTGACATCAACGATCTGTTTAGACATCTCCCGGTCATATGGTTCAGCAAGCTCGTTACCGGAAC
>JAUWME010000515.1 GCA_030613285.1 Candidatus Zymogenus sp.
ATTCCTTCTGCTATGACCGATTGGGTTTTAATATTTTATATTTCCCGGAAAAATGAGCCTCTACGTCTGATGTATAGTATTTTGAGAATCTCCTGTCCGACGGGCCTCCGGGGATGTTTGTGTGGAGTTCATCATTTGCCATGTCGCACACCATTCTGTAAGATGGCATGAAAGTGGTGTCTCTCCCTGCTTCCCTGAATATCTGACCCTGGGGAATTGTGGCCCTGCTGCCGATAAGTTCAATTGGCCCATGGTCGAAACCGAGGAATTTCGGGAGCTTTCCCGCAAAAAAGAGATTTGTCATCATAATTGAGTGTACCTTCCCGTAGGGAACGGCTTTTCCAGCAAGCCCTCGCTCAATAGCTTTTTTGTAGATTTCATCTTGGCTCATGTTTTCAAACCACTTCGATTTCTTCTTTAAAAGAACTGCGTCAAAGAAGCCGTAAAAGTCGTTGAATACTCCTGTTTCGCTAAGGGTGTACTTGACCACATCGACGCCTAGGCCGTTTTCTCCAAAGACTATCTTGTTTAGTTCCTCGTAGACCCGCTCAAAAAGAGTCGCCCCAAGAGAATCCGTATCGTATTTCAGGTTCCATTCTTTCAGTATTTTACCGTTTTTTGTTTTAGGAAGCAGAGGCCCGATTACGTTCATGAAAATCTCTGCCTGAATAGAATATGTATCGTAGTGCATCTTTTTCATATCTTCAACTGTGAGGTTCTTCCCCTTTTTCAGGTGGTGGGCAACCCTGTCTCGACGGTAGCTCGCCATGGGCATATTCTGTACCTTCACTTCACCCAGATGGTTTGCGTCCTCGTTTGCCGTGGCAATAAATCCCTCTTTCGGGTTATATTGGCTGGGGAATTTCTTTGGACTGATCGGCTTTCTCCAGTGCTGTTTTGTATCCCAGGCAAGGTACGGCAAAAGCCCCGATGTGCCTTCTGCCTTCTTTGGGAAGCACCCGCTCATCTGATAGCCGATGTTGCCCTTTGTGTCTGCCGAAACCCAGTTGAATGCCGCAAACGACATCGTGGAAAATATCTTCATCGCATCAGATACAGTCTTTACCTTTGTTGCCTCAAAGAGATTCTCGAGCGATTCTGCAATGTACCCCTTCCTTACTGACCATGCAAAGTTAAGATAATAGCCGTCCTCATCAGGTTCTCCCTCCAATACACCGATTTCATTTTCGTAGAATTTTACGGTGATGGGGTCTCCCTTCTTCGGTGTGATGACCTCCTTTCTTACTTTAAAATCGTGCCACTTGTTTCCACGGCGATACTTTTTGTCCTTAATCTCTTCAATGAAGTAATCTATCACATCGACAAAGGAGTAAGTAACCGCCCAGGCGATGTGCTTGACGCGTCCGACTCCCAAAAAGGGCGTCCCCGGAAGTGTGGCCCCGATTATCGTAACGTCGTCAGACACCATTTCCGCCTCGTACCAGATGGAGGGGAGGCGGTTTGATTCGAGGTGAGGGTCGCCCGCCAGAATCGGTTTTCCCGATGCGGTTTTGTCGGGGCTTACCGCCCAGTTATTGCTTGCGTGAAAACTCGGCAGCGACGATAACCACTTGACACCTTCAGGGATAATCGGGGTTTTAATCTTCACTTTCTTAATAATATCAAGATGCTCTTTTGTCGGTTTGTCTGTGAGATTTGAAAAAAGCTCCTTGATCTTCGGGAGCGGGAGACCTTTTTGGATCATCTCAATAATCAATTTTTCCACTCCCCCTTGGCTCTGGGTAAGGCCGATAAACCCGATCATCCTTCCCATCAGAACGATATCCTCCAGCGTCCAGGGGTCGGGTTTATATCCCACCATCTTAAATTCAAGGGGCCTTTTAGTCTCGGCCACGGCATCGTTTACTCCCTTGCAGTATGCTTTCATATATTTTGTTGCCTCGGGGCCGATCTTCTTCAATTCGTCTTTGGCGTCGCCCGCCATGTCTATC
>JAUWME010000510.1 GCA_030613285.1 Candidatus Zymogenus sp.
AGGCCAACGATGCCGGCAACGCCCACACCCTGCATGGGCGGGCCGATAAAGCCAAGCATCAGATCCACGGCGTCCCGAAAGGTTATCTCCTCAATGTGAAAATCGACCGCCTTGCCGAAGTTGTGCTGACTTTTTGGCTTCTTCGGACGGTGCTGGTACCCGCAATGAATTACAAACCGATGATGAAACAAACCCCTCAATACATCCATCAAGAATATCAAGTCCCTATCCATCTTGTAGGGATCGCCCCATCCCTCGCTTGGGGAAAAATACTCGATCCTCCCCCAATCCTCTTTTGTCATCCTGTTCATTTCGTCACCTCAAGATCATAATAATCGCGGCTGTCAGGGCGGGGATTGCGCCGGCAAGAAATCCCCATAAGGACGCCTTGATTTTTAACCGCTCGATACTCTTTGTGTGCTCTTCAACAGTTTTTTGAACCGACTCTAACTCTTTCAGAATTATTCCGGTTCTTTCCAGCATCATCCCACGAAACTCTGCCGCCTTGATATTGTTCCCTTTTCCCTCCATTTTCACCTCCAGATAACTTTCGGTATTGGCTTTATGGAGAGAGTGCTTTTTCCCGATATCTCACCGTTGTTGATGTCCCCCCCGATGAGTCTTACTGCCACAAAGTCCTCGACCTCCACTTTGGTCTCGCTTGCGTTCACAACCTTTATGCTGACCCCGCTATTTAGCTTTACCGTGTAGGTTTCAGCATTGTCGACGGCCGTTACCTCACCGATGGAAATATTGTCCACCGACTTTTCCTCAGCAATGTTCGACACAATGTTATTGAGTTTCATTTTTCTTTAATCAACCCCTCTTTGATTGCAAGATATGCCACGATGTCGTTTCTGTCTTTTGCCGTCAGCTCGCTTTTGGTTTTGTTTTTTATGGCCGTTTTTCTGGCCTCTTGCGCCTTCCTCTTTTTTACAATAGAAGCTTCCTGTGTCATCATTTCCTCCTTATTTTGGTATCCTCACTCTCCCCTTCACCACGCTTTCGGTTCCGTCCCCAAGTTTGATAAGTTTTGTTGACGTGTCATACATCTCAATCGCCCAGTCTGCATTGGGAACAACAGGTTCCCACTTTGTCGGGGCGGTATAGGTTATAACAACAGCATCCAACTCTGGGGTTACTGAATCATTATCTGTCATTAGCCCCGCTGCCACGTTCAAAGATGTTACCGAAGTTGAAAATCCCGTCATGCCCCCCGTTTGGTCATTCCACTGGGTATCCGTTATTGCGTTTGCTTCGGCGCCTGTCATTTGGTTTGCTGTTACCTGAAAGGCCTGCTCAAGGGCGCTTTCTTGTGAGTTTTCTCCAGAAGTCGCCGCATCTGTCCACGTAACATCGGTAGCCCCAGCTGTGGTGTTTGAGTTGAACTGCCATGTTGTAGAGTTCAATCTAATTATCGGCCTCCAACCGTCATCGCTTGCGGTGCCGTCCCAAATTCCCCAAGTTGTTCGCCCATCAAAACTGAAGGCATAAAAGATACTCTGTGAATTTAGCTCTTCGGTAATTGTTGCTGACTTAAAATTTTCCCAATCTGTAGTATCAGCTTGATTTGAACCGGTCGTGGTTATTATGTAGAATTGGTCAACTGGGTAAACCAAATCCTTCTCGTTAATTTCGATTTCTGCGATACTCACATACGGATAACTGGAGCCTTTTGCTGTTATGTGTATTCGCAAATATCGGTAAGACGTAGAGTTGGAAAATTCATACCACCCCTCCCCCCATGTCCCTTGAGCAGCATCTGGGACATTTGTTTGTGTATCAAGGTCATCCCAATCACTATCATTATTAGACCCCTGCAACTTAAAATCTCTTGGAAAACCTCTGTCCGAAGTGTTTCTTGCACGCATCCTATATCTTTTGGGTGTTTTCCCGTTCCCTTCACCTAAATCATATTTTATCCAATCTGGGTCGCTGGGGGTGGGGGCATTACTACTTATCCATATAGTTGCGGAGCTATT
>JAUWME010000538.1 GCA_030613285.1 Candidatus Zymogenus sp.
CCACATCGTCAAACCTATCCTTCCAGTCATCGATGGTGTTCAGTGGGCTGGTGTCGATTTTATCCCTTCTCTCCATCAGCCAATCGATGATGGATTTGTTGCCCTTTAATGTGCTCACGTTTCTCTCCCCCAGAATATTAATCTCAAAAAGAAATCTCAAAAAGTCAATCGCCCCAGCTTCGACTTCTGCTATTTGACCGGTACGTAGTCCGAACCCACGGGCGGATCTGTGAAAAACTCAAAGAAGGAGGCGGGTTTGTCGCCCCTGTTTACCGCAACGTGCTTTTCCCCCGCCGGCATGAAAATAACGTCCCCAACCTTGACCTCGGTTTCTTCCCCCTCGTTGATGATGCTTGGACTCCCAGAGACAACCACATAAACCGCTTCTGTCCTCTCGTGATAATGATATACCCCTTCTGCCCCCGGTTGCAAAACGATCAATATCCCGCCCAGCTTTTTCGCCCCATCAACCTCTGCAAGTACAATGCCGGGGGTCGGGTCTTCCATCTCTCGGTACGCTTTGGTATCAAATATCTTCATTGGAATATCCTCACAATTTCTAAAATGGTATTCGCAAATTACGCCGGGCCTTTATGGTCAGAGACAAGAAACTGCCAGATAAACAGCCATCATAAAAAGAGTCCTATAAAAACTGAATAACACAAAACACCATCTTGGTCAATTAGTAAAATTGAATTTGGAAAGGTAAATTTGTAAGGTTGTCTCAAAAGTGGTTGCATTCTTTGGACAGAGTTGCCATAATATAAATGGGGAGGATTGTAAATAGGAGCGAAAAAATCGAAAACAGCACCATCAATTACACAAAAGGACAAATTATGAAAAAGCGTTTAACTGCCCTAATAGTCTTACTTCTTGTTTTCACCTCCTTTTCAGCAGGCAACGCTTCCGATCTTGACAAAGCCGAGGAATATTATAGTAACGGAAAGATACACTTTAGAGTCGGTGATTATGAATCGGCATACAAAAGTTTTCAGAAGGCCACAAAGATATTTAAAAAACTCAAAGATGAATCATCAATCGATCTATCCACGTATGTTTTCCCTGTCATCTACGCGGGCAGGGCCGCACTCTATTCGGGACACTACAAGGAATCTGTTTCCTACTTCGAGGATGTGATATCGATTTTCACAAAGGGCCACAACAAGGACATCACAATTTTTATTACAAATAACCTCGGCATAGCTCATGATTGCCTTGGCCAACACGATGACGCCCTCGCTTCCTATATCGATGCCCTTGAATTATCAAAAGAGTACAAAAATGACGTGAACGTCTGGATCGGCTTGAGGAACGTCGCCTCTGTTTACGAGGACTTAGAGAAGTATGATGATGCGCTCACCTATTATGAAGAGGCTTTTGCAATCTCCCAGACAAGCGGAGACGAAATGTCTATCATTTTAGACCTCATAAATCTCACAATATTGTACAAAAAAATGGGGAACGACGAAAAGGCGTCTTCCCACCTGAAAGAGGCGAAGGAGCGAATGTCTTCTTTTTTTCAGAAAGATTACAAAAACGACTCTGACTACATGAAGGTGGCCAAAGACTATAGGCTTTTGAGTCCCGTTACAAAGGTAGCTGCCTTCTTTGAGAATGGCCTTGAAAAATCGAGGGTGGAAGGAAA
>JAUWME010000253.1 GCA_030613285.1 Candidatus Zymogenus sp.
AGGCCAAAAACCCATTCTTTAATATCGTTGGAGAAGACGACCAACTTAAAAATATTGAAGGCAGCCTCGTCATTCTGAAAGAACTACAGATTCACACCATAACATACGAATTCCTCCACATCGATCTCCACAAGATCGACACCACCAAGGAGCTGGCAGTTGAAGTTCCAGTACACTACATTGGAAAAGCAAACATCGTTAAGAAGGGCGGACTTCTCCAAGAAATCCGAAGAACTCTGGAAATCTCGGCTATACCAACAAAAATCCCTGATTATATTGAAATTGACGTTACTGATTTGGAAATCGGAGATTCTGTGCATCTAAACGACATTGCATTACCAGAAGGCTCCTCGGTAGATACAAACATAAACTACACTGTTGCAACTGTTATTGCGCCCAAGGTCTACGAGGAAGAGGTCGAGGAAGAGATTGATGAGTTACTCGAAGGTGAAGAGGGCGAAGAGGTTGAAGAAGGCGAAGAGGGTACAGACGAGGATAAACAAGAAGACAAAGAGTAAATTTCAACATCCCTGCAACATTTTGACAACGTATAGATTTTCCTATGGATCGTCGGTGGCTTTTGAAGATTTGGGGAATGCTTGAGACGTCTCTCTCATTTATCTTCTGCCTTTCTCAGAGCTGCCAACGTTTCATGATTGGGATAGCAAATGTAGTGGGGGGGAGATGGTGGATGATTGTAGCTAAATTTTTGATTTAGTATCTCTCGAAACAAAACGCCCCTCAAATTTGGGGTAAATAAAAAAAATATGAAGGCCATCTTCGGACTTGGAAATCCGGGTAAAAAATACAAAAATACCCGCCATAACATCGGGTTTATGGTCGTCTCTTCTTTTGGAGATGAAACGGGGATTTCGATAAAAAAACGGAAGTTCAATGCGAAGATCGGAATTGGCGAGGTTGCTGGGGGGGCTGGGGATAATAATGTGACGGGAAGCTGGGATGGGAAGGCGCTTTTGGCCCTCCCGCAAATGTACATGAACCGATCGGGGTACTCGGTGTCGGCCATCTCAAATTTCTATCGCCTCCCACCAAAAGACATCGTCGTAGTTTTTGACGACATTGATCTTGACTTCGGGAGGATCAGGATCCGCCCCGGAGGTGGCTCCGGCGGACACAAGGGAATAAAATCGATCATGGAAGAACTTGACACATCGGATTTTGTCAGGGTTAGAATTGGGGTTGGGAGAGACCGAAAAGAAGATCCCGCCAAGTTCGTCCTCAACCAGTTTTCTACAGATGAGAAGGTTCAACTTGAAGATATAATTACGAGGGCAAGAGATGCCCTCTTTTCAATATTGCAAGAAGGCGTGGATTTTACTATGAACAGGTTTAATGAAAAAATCTAAATCAAGTTAGGCAATCCACATTACGAGAGTTCATTTTTTGGAGGAAAGTATGAGTTACAAGTTGGCGTTTTTTACGCCGATTATTGGTCTCTTGGGACTTTTGACGGCATTTTTAGTATATTTGTTTGTCAAAAAACAAGACGACGGAACAGAATTGATGCGAGACCTTGCCCAGCAAATTCACGACGGGGCAATGGTGTTTCTAAAAAGAGAGTATACGATACTCCTTTTTTTCCTCGCTATCGTGGCAGTTTTACTGGGCGTCTTTGTAGATACTACTTGGATGACCACAATCGCCTACATATCGGGCGCATTTTGTTCGATGCTTGCCGGCTTTTTTGGAATGAAGGCCGCCACGAAGGCAAATGTCCGAACCTCCCAAGCGGCGGCTACCGAAGGGCTTGAAAAAGCGCTTACGGTTTCTTTTATGGGCGGGGTGGTGATGGGTCTTTCCGTCGCCAGTCTTGGGCTTGTGGGAGTTGGGATATTCTTCTATTTCTTTAATGATCCCACTATGGCCAAGTATATCAACGGGTTTGCCATGGGCGCCAGCTCCATCGCACTCTTTGCAAGAGTGGGCGGCGGTATCTACACAAAGAGCGCTGACGTTGGCGCCGACCTCGTAGGTAAAGTGGAAGCGGGAATCCCAGAAGACGACCCAAGAAACCCAGGAGTCATCGCAGACAACGTGGGCGACAATGTTGGGGACATCGCAGGAATGGGCGCAGACATCTTTGAATCCTACGTAGGAGCAATAATCGCCACCATCGCCATTGCGGCAACGGCGTCTATTGCCACCCTCGAAAGCGTGCTTAACCCAGGCATTGACTTATCATCAAGCAATATCGTCAATCTTAAACACAACCTCATGGCACTTCCCTTGGTAGTTGTGGCATTTGGTCTTCTCTGCTCCTTGGTTGGGATATGGTCAGTCAAGATATTCAAAAAAATCGGCCCCGCAGAAGCCCTAAGATATTCAACGTTCCTCGCAGCAGCCATCTTCCTTGTGGGGAGTTACTTTATCGCCAACGGCTTTGGAAGCAATGGCGCCTTTGTGGCTATCCTTTCTGGAACCATTGCCGGTGTCTTGATTGGACTTGTAACGGAATGGTATACATCTGAAAACACATGGTTTACAAAAAACGTCCCCGTTTTACGGGTAGCGGAGGCCTCCGAGACGGGGCCAGCCACAAACATCATCACGGGACTTGCTCTGGGGATGGAATCTACCATCATTCCCCTCTTTATCATTATCGTCGCCACCCTTATGTCGTATAAGTTTGCCGGAATCTACGGCATCGGAATTGCGGCAGTGGGGATGTTGGGAACGGTAGGAATTACCATGAGTGTTGACGCCTACGGCCCAGCAGCAGACAACGCAGGTGGGATTACAGAGATGGCGGGTCTGGGAGATGACGTTCGAGAGATAACAGACAGGCTTGATGCATTGGGTAACACCACAGCGGCCCTCGGAAAGGGATTTGCAATTGGTTCTGCCGCTTTGACCGCCCTTGCCCTCTTCACTGCCTACACTCAGTTGGCAAAAGTTGAAGTCATCAATCTTATTCAGCCCCTTGTTGTGGTGGGAGTATTGATCGGAGCGAGTGTTCCGTTCTTCCTCGGTGCCAAAACTATGACAGCCGTGGGAAAGGCCGCAATGAGCATGGTTGAGGAGATCAGACGACAGTTTAGGGAAATACCGGGGATCATGGAAGGGAAAGGGAAACCAGACCCAAGCCGTTGCGTGGATATCGCCACTAAGGCTTCTTTACGGTACATGATCGTTCCCGGATTAGTGGCTTTAATTATGCCACCCCTTGTGGGATTTGTCCTGGGCAAAGAGGCGCTGGGTGGAATGCTTGCCGGTGCAACGGCCACAGGAGTGCTTATGGCTCTCTTTATGTCCAACGGCGGGGCCATCTGGGACAATGCCAAGAAATACATTGAGCAGGGTAACCACGGCGGCAAGGGTTCCGAAGCCCACAAGGCCGCAGTAGTTGGCGACACTATTGGCGATCCATTTAAAGATACTTCCGGGCCTTCCATGAACATCTTGATTAAGCTTATGAGCGTTGTATCCTTGGTTATCGCCCCAGCACTTGTGGCATTCGGAGAAGGTATCCTGCAAAGGTTCTTTTAGGATTTTAAGCCGGACACCAAATTGTATCGATTAGATAAATCGGGGGGGGAGAATATCTCCCCCCTTTTTCAAGGGGGCAGGCCCCCTTTTTGTTCTCAAATTACGATAATCTTTTCACAGCCCCTCTTACTCCCTTGACAACAAAAGTCTTTCAATGTTACTATATTTACGCTATTTCTTACTAAAACTATTTGTCATTTCTGCGAAAACGGGAATCCAGGCTTATATAAAGTCTTTATATAAGACAGCAAGGGGCTTAAGCCCCTTGTTAAAGCAGATAATTATTTTTGTGCGGTGCAATGGTTGTCCCTATCGTCTGGATACAGGAGGAGACCGCAGGCAATGACACAATTTTAATTTTTTGGAATAGACTTTTTATTACAGGAGAAAAAAATGACTGAAGAAAAAAGCATCTACGAACAGATGTCAGACAGGATTATGACCACAGGATCGAAACTCATTCCTCAGCTCTTTGAGATGATCGCAAACCTTGATGAGGCAAAACTTTTGATGGCAACACCGGGAACGGTCGAAGAGCTTTCAGAAAAGATTGGAAAAGATAGTGAGACCACCCAGAAAATGTTGGACATCCTTTTTCTCAAAGGGTTACTGTTCAAATCAAAAAAAGAGACCGGCACAATCAACAGGATGTGTCGTGACATTGTACAATTTCACGATGCTACGATCCTTTGGCCCGATGCCCCAAAGTCGTATCACGACCTCTGGCTAAAATATATGAACGATGAGTGGCCCAGCTATGCAAAGGTAGTCGAGAAGGTACTCAAAGATCCATTCACTCGTGTGGTTCCCATCGGAGAATCTATCAACACAGAATCGAAGATTGAGGCCATCGACGATGTTATGAAGATATTGGACGATTCAAAAAGGTTTGCAGTAACCGCATGTACCTGCAGAACCATTGACGGCAAGTGCGGCCATGAGATTGAAAACTGCCTTCAGGTAAACAAATCTGCAGATTATGCCATCGAGAGGGGAACGGGAAGGGAGC
>JAUWME010000398.1 GCA_030613285.1 Candidatus Zymogenus sp.
GCTTGCCTGAGCATCCACAATATCAGTTTGCTCCTCCCCCTCTCCTTTGGATATATCATTGAGTAGATATTTTACTGTATCCATTCCCAAAAATAGGGAATTCAAGACATCAGTTGTGAGTTTCATGTCACCAGATCTCAATTTTTCCAGTATCCCCTCCAAGGAATGTAGAAAACCACCGGTCTTTGCCAGCCCAAGATAGTCAGCCGAACCTTTAATGCTGTGGATAGCCCTGAATACTTGATTAAGTGTCTCTGGATTTGCGGGTTCATCAATAAGCTTGTTCAAGTTGAACTCTAAATCGGCTAAATGTTCACCGCTTTCTATGATAAATTCTTTTAAAAGTTCTTCGTCAATCATGGTATCACCTATATATTGAGTGAATATTTTTTATTTCTACCTTTGTTGTCTATTTAATGCGTTGTATCTTTAACCTCCGACATTATTTCGACAATTTTAATTAACTTTTATAGTACTGTGCTTACAATCCAAAAAGACCCGCGTCAATTATAATCTCTCCCCCTTTGCCACCACCACTGCCAACCCCGACAACCCCTCCAACAAAATATCCCGGCAACTCCAACAACCCCGGCAACCCCCATTCTCCCCTTGACAACTTTATACCCCTGTATATACCATATGAATTCCTATGAAGAGCAGAATGAATATAAACAGCTCTCTTAAGAAGGCGTCATTCACTTTTTTTGATATATTTGAGCCAATAACACCTCCAGCAAGCACTCCGCCTGTCGCCCAGAGGATCACTTCCCATGATGCACTCCCCCCGAAAAATATGTGTGAAAAGGCGCCGAAAGTGACAACTACAAACATAATCGTAAGCGCTGTTCCAATAGCAATCTCCATCGACAATTTCAGTTTTTTGACCATAACAGGCACGATAAAATCTCCTACACCCACAGAAAGCACACCACTTAAGAGAGAAGACGTCAGCGGCACAAAGCCATATTTTATTGCTGTTTTCATATCGGACCTCTCTTTTACCTCTCCGCCGTACCAATCGTCTCCTGATATGAAGAGAATGGCAACACCGATAGCAACAATCCCAAGGGAAATTGTAAGTACTTTTTCTCCAATCGTTTCCCCGATGAAGGAACCGAGAATGACCATGGGCAGCGCCAATGCGGAATAAAGCATAGCAAGTTTAAGATCAACCCTCTTCGATTTTAAGTACTGATATGATCCGCCAAGCATCCCGATCATTTGAATGAAAAGTGCGGTGGTAATCGCCTTTTCTGGCGAGAAGCGATAAACCAGCATTAGAAATGGTGACCATAAGAGCCCTCCCCCAATTCCGGTCATCGTAACCATCATCGCAATTAGTATTCCTGCAAAGAACGAAAGAAAATAAAATTCTTCCATAATTGTCGTCGTTTCTTCCTCGTAACTTTCACCTTGAAACTATTTTTGATTAGGGTCCACGGTAAAAAGCTTAAAATCCTTCATCATATCATTTAGCTGTAACAGGTCTCCCTTTAGTATTTCGATTTTTATCTTCGTGTTTTTATCATCTTCATTAAATATCGAGCTTTCAATGTCTTCTATGGATTCAATGGTGGAACTTGTAAATAGTCTCACATGTGCAACAACCTCTCCAAAATCACTTACTAAATCGTTTATAAATTCTCCCATCATTCCAATCTCGTCGGTCATATAGACCGGCATCGGCTCTTTCATGTCACCGCTGGCAATCTTTGAGGATACTGCAAACATCCTTTTTAGTGGTATGTTTATCTTTTTTACAAATAGCATAAAAACCACACCCGTTACCAACACCTGAATGGTAAGCAGCAACATCACCTTGTTCCTAACATGAATTAGTGGAGCAATTGCTGCTGTCTCTGTAATCTCACCTTTGTTTAGTCTTTCGAAGTTCTCAACAAGCTCTCCCTGCAAGACGTCGCTGTTTATCTCCACAAAAAACTCAACTGCAAGAATCAACATAGTAAACACAATGATCATGATGTATATTGTCATCCTCCTTGAAATTGAGGATCTCACTTTTTTAAACGATGTCACTATTCTGTATCACTAAAACATATTTAAAATATTTGGAATATTATCGATAATCATTTTCAACCCCGCCAAGAACACAAACACTGCAAAGATAATTTTGAGAAGTGCTACTGGCGCCACCCTGTTTAATATTGGTCCCAACTGTCCACCAATTATAACGCCCACCATCGTAAAGATCGCCACATCCCAGCGAATCTGCTTCTCCCAGATGTTTATCGAAGTAGCAATCCATCCCGCCATCCCCTCTACAACTATAGTTGTAGCGATGGCCCTATGAACGTTGAGCTTATATACCCTCTCCAGAAGGGGGAAGATTGTTTCTGCTGTTCCCACGGAGCTGATCCCGCTGGATATCCCACCGATAAATGGAACCCAGCTATATGGATAAATCTCTTCGGTATGAAGCCCTTCCCTGTCGCCATATTTCCTCTCAACAATCGAAGTAAAAGTCCAGAGTGCACACCCGATAACAATAACCCCAAAAAGGACCTTTAATATCGCCTCGTTTACAATCATTGCCATATGAAGTCCTATGATTATCCCTGGGATAGTTATCAAGATCATCGGAAATGCAATTTTGTACTCGATCTGTCTCTGTCTCATGTAACCGATTATCGCTGATGTCATTCCGCAAAGCTCGGTTACCATGCCCGTTCCAATGCTCTGGGGGATAGTCATTTCCAGGACATAGACAAAGATTGGTAAGAATATAATCCCCCCACCAAAACCGCTTCCGGTTGCCAGTGCCGCGACAACGATGGAAACCGGTAACATATACCAATTAACGGATGCTATCGTCCAGAAATCTAAAATGAATTCCATTGTAAAAAACGTCCAAAATACTTTTTCAAATTAGCAAACACCTGATACATTCAACTACAGCTTGTCCATATCAATATGGTAAAAGCTGAATGATTCTACAAGCGACTTCAACTCTGTGATGTCCTTATAAAGAACATTTAACTGCTGTTGAATATCACCACTTATCTCCTT
>JAUWME010000530.1 GCA_030613285.1 Candidatus Zymogenus sp.
AAGACGGTAAAGGAGAGTAACGTCTTGAGGGGCACTTGCTTGATCTTCGTCCCCCACACCACCGCAGCTGTTACGATAAATGAAAATGCCGACCCGGACGTTCCCAAAGACATCTTGGACAAGCTCTCTCGTCTCGTACCCGCAGATGAAAATTATCGCCACGTGGAGGGAAACTCCGACGCCCACATAAAATCGAGTTTTTTTGGGGCGTCAGAGACCGTGATAATCGAAAATTCAACTCTCGTGCTGGGGACTTGGCAATCTATCTTCTTCTGCGAGTTTGACGGCCCCAGGAGAAGAAACGCCATCGTTAAAATCATTTCCGAAAAACAGAAAGGGTCGTCCGATTAATACATACCTGACAAAGTGAAAAAGTACTTTTTAGGGATTTATTTGAGACATAGATGATAGAATTGATGCAATAGCAATAATGCAGGAAGAATGGTTTTCAGTACTATTTAGACGCTCAAAAGCCTAAAGAACCAAATAGAAAGGTTGTTACAAATGAAAAATTCCGTGAAAAATGTTGCGCGAATAGTGTTGAAAATCCTTTTTGTTTTTTTCGCGACGTCTCCATCAATGGCTCTGGCCTGGGACACCGCAAACGTCTTCCCCCTCGGTGAAGGAAAAAAGTGGACATACACAGGCACGTGGGAGAACATCAACAGCGACAAAAAGACTCCGATATCGGTAGAAGTGAAAGTTTTAAGATTCGTCAATGGCGGCGGATACATCGGCGCCCATATGCAGGGACACCCCACCGATATTGAGAGCTTCGAATCGGGGAAGATAAAACTATCTACGTATATGTACTACATCCTTGGAAACAACGTCTATATAATCACGGATCAGGCCAACATGGGAAGCGCCATGAGAGGCCGTTACGACCCGAAACCAGAAGAGCTTTTTATGACACTCCCGTTAAAACCCGGAGCATACTCAGGCGAAATCGTGGGTGAGTCAGGGTGGCTGGTGGAAGCAGCCAGCATATCAATCCCTGCCCTCAGGTGCAAAATGGATGGACACAGGTTAATCTTAAAAAATGAGAATAGGGGAAAACTCATGACCTTTGTCCCGCTTGTTGGTATAACGTCGTACAGTTACGTCAACTACAACACCGGTGATAAACTGCACATTAATCTTTCAGAATACAAAACAGGAAATTAGAAAGGGGGACTCTATGCGCGTGCTTTCGGGAATTCAACCCTCCGGCTCCTTACACATTGGGAACTACTTTGGGATGATGAGACGGATGATCCGGTATCAGGAACAACACACTCTTTTTGTGTTTATTGTAAACCTTCACGCCCTGACCTCGGTGTCCGATGCCGGAAGGCTCAGTGCAGATACCCTTTCTGCGGCCGCAGACTTTATTTCGCTGGGACTCGATCCCAACAACTGCTTTTTCTGGGTTCAGTCGGATGTTCCTGAAGTTACAGAGTTGACGTGGATCTTATCTAACGTAACCCCCATGGGGCTTTTAGAAAGGGCGCACAGCTATAAGGACAAGACCGCCAAGGGGGTTTCTCCAAACCACGGGCTTTTTGCCTACCCAATTTTGATGGCGGCCGACATCCTCATCTTCCAGTCCGACATTGTCCCCGTTGGCAAAGACCAGAAACAACACCTCGAAATGACCAGAGATATCGCCATCCGCTTTAACAACGCTTATGGCGAGACCTTCACCATCCCAGAGTCGGAAATCGAAGACGACCTTGCGGTAATACCCGGAGTTGATGGGCTGAAGATGAGTAA
>JAUWME010000308.1 GCA_030613285.1 Candidatus Zymogenus sp.
CAAGCCCAAGTAAACGAATGAACTTTTGGTATCGTTTTGCTTCTTGGTTAGTGATAAATTCAAGAATCTGATTCCGACGCAAAATAAAAGCTTCAACAGGAGGATGTTTATCTATATATGATTGAAATATAGATTCAGATATATTTAACGACAAATCGCCTGTTCCATGAATTCTTGAAATTGAACCATTACTTGGAGTTAACCTTATTTCTACTTTGGGTTTTCCATGTCGAAGAACATGACAAATCACTGTATCATGACTAATTCTACCACTACCTTCACCATGAAATCTACGAATTTTTCCATCAAAGAGGAATTCAATACCATCTACAATTGCACTCTTGCCTTTCCCATTCCCTCCAAGAATTAACAGATTTTTTCCTTTCAGAGTACATGTATAATCTGGAAGTCCACGAAAGTACTTGAAACTTATTTCACGAACTTTTTCTGACATTATTTTTCTCTTTTAAATAGATAGAGCAGTTATTATATCTTCAGCTGAAATTGAATTTGTCTTGAGTAATTCACAGACTCTTTTACGTTGTTCATCAGATAGTTTTGGTTCTTTCTCTATTTCCTCTTCAAATTTTGTTAGCAAAGTCTGTTTTAATTCTGTTTTGAGATCTATCATTTTTTAACTCCAGCAACACAATTCAAAAATGGTTTTCCAAATATCAATACTATTATAAGCTATGAATATCAATATGACAACCAATTTTTTATAAGTAATATTTCTCCCTTCTCATGCATTACGCTTATTTAACTATCCCTGCAAACAAAAAAACCAAGATTTACACAACATATCCCTTGAAAAAAAAGGAATTTGTGCTATAGTACAAAAAAATCTTATCAAATAAAAACGGGGCAGATTAATGAAAACTATCGCCGTAGTGAACCAAAAAGGGGGCGTCGGAAAATCCACCACCTGCATGAATCTCGCCGGAGGATTTGTAAGGCTGGGGGCAAGGGTGCTGTTAATCGACCTCGATCCCCAGGCACACCTCACGTACGGTCTTGCCATCCAAGCCCACGAACTCGACCACACAATCTCAGACGTCCTCACAGGAAAAAAAACCATCACCGAGGCCATGCTGGTAAGGGGAAGCATCAACATCATCCCATCATCCTTTAAGTTAGATGAGACCGCAAAGAGGTTGCTTGCCCTTGAGGACAGAAACCTGATATTGAAAAACGCCTTTGAGGAGGCAGAGCCGGAGTTGAAGAAAAGCAAGGAAATTCATTACGTCATCATCGATACGCCGCCAAGCCTGGGACTCCTGACACAAAATGCCTTGGCCTTTGCCCAAGAGGTGTTCATCCCCGTCCAGACAGAATTCCTCTCCCTTCATGGACTTGGGAGACTCATCGAAGCCATCGGGATTGCAAAAGAAAAACTCAACCCGAAACTCAAGCTCTCAGGGTTAATCGCCACACTCTACGACGACCGAAGAAAACTCAACAGGGAGATAAAGGCACAACTAAAAAAGCGGTTCAGGGAACTCCTTTTTAATACCGTCATTAGGGAAGACACGGCTCTGGCCCAGGCTCCGGGCTCTGGGCAAAACATCTTTGAATTTGCCCCAAAAAGCCACGGTGCCGAGGATTACATGAACCTCTGTCAGGAAATCATCGAAAGGTAGAAAAAACTTATCCTTTTTGTTTTTCATCCTCGCCACAAACCGCAAGTTCAGACGAACGAAGGATTAAAAAATCGGGGCGCCCGGCGTTTTCGTCACGTTTTCTTCAATATTGTATATGAAAAACAACCAGACGCCCCCACAACTTTAACCCACTTTCACTATCTCCTTTCCGCCTTTACTTTTACTTCCTCCTCTTCTGTTTCCACCTCTCTTGTCTCTTTCTCTTTAGCCTTCATCTCCTTAATGATTTCCTCCTCAATGCCAAGTTCTTTTAGGGCCTTAATCTCAAATCCATGACTTGCAAGAAACTGGGCGCGCCTCAAGATGTAGTCCGTGTCCTCCCTGTCCAATGACGGGAAATTCACCGTAACTTTGAAATCATTGACTTCATAGTTAATCTCAAGATATCTTGAGATCATCTCCTCAAAACCGCGTTTTAAGTAAACAAGTTTTTTCTCGGTGTATCGCTTCAAACCCTCAAGCATACTGTTTAGGGCCTTTGCAGACGTTGCGGCCCTGACCATGTCTTCCTTCAGGCGTCTCGAAACACTTCCAAGCCTGTAGAGGTGATCAAGGGCGTCGTCCAGCTCCCTCTCCAACGATGAGAGGTTCACGTCACCGCCCACCGCTTCGATGGGAATTGGCGAGAGGGCGCCGGGGGATATTTTGATCGTTGTCCCAGACTCGATGTATCCCGCCTCCTTGGGCGCCCAGACCTTAAAGCTGTTGTATTTTGTGGCCCAGGCTCTTTTGGTTAAGGCCATGTTCACGTTTTGCTGCGCCTCAATGAGGTCGCAAATTCCAGACCTGCCATAGGTGCTTCCCTCCTCCTCTTCCCTCAAAATTTTTATCACCGGGATAAACCCGAAAGAGTGTTCCTCAATTTTCTGGGGACTTCCATCCACAAAAACCTGATAATACTTGGCATCAATCTCCTCTGTCATCCTGACAACTTTTACGCCTCCTCCCTCAAGGCCCAGGGTCTCGTCCCAAGAAAAAATGTACTTCTCAACATTGAGGTAGTTCTTTTTGTCAACCACCGCAACCACGTTTTCCGAGTACATCTTGTTTACCAAGACCTCACCGTTCTTGTAAATCAGCTTAAGAAAAACAGTACCGTAATTCTCCTGTGTAAGAAAGAGGCCCGGCAATGTCTCCCAGAAAGTTCTTTTACCGCCAAAGTTTTCGGAGCCCAACCATTCCCTCACCTCTTTGGTGATTTCGTTGCTGGACTCATCAGCGCCTTTTCTCGACACTACAACGTCAAATCTCTTCGGCATGAAGTTTATCCTCGTGTCTTGAATAACCCTGATGTCGTTCTGAAAATAAAAATCATTGACGGATATCCTCTCGTTTATGTGGACATCGCTGGAAACCCGCCGACTGATGAAGTTTTTGAAAATGGTGTCTCTGTCACCGTTATAAAAATCGTTAAAACGATTTAGTTCTTCACGTCTCATCGTTCATTCCTTTAATGTGTTTTTGGTTTTCGATCATAAAGTTACGCCCTTTGCAAAATCCTTCTGATCGATCTTTTTTTCCTTGCCCAGCTGCACCCACCGGATCTCACGTCCGGGGACAGCCACCCGCCTTCTCCCCATCCTTTTTATGATGACAAAGTCGCCAACGATCTTTATCCGCCACACTTTGGCATAACTCCTTATCTCACCATCTGTAAATTTCACCTTGGCAAACATCGCTTTGTTCCTCCTCTTAAATATTTTCGTAAAATTGAAACAACCACTAAACCTCTAAAAACCAAACCTGTCAAAATCCGATTGGGTAACCCTAATTCCCCTCATTCCCCAAAAAGCCAGGGCAAGCGAGATGACACAGTCATCGTGATATCCTCCCGGTGCCGAGTAGCCAACGTGCCCCGTTGTTTTGATAGTCCTCTCAAACATCATAAGCTCATTGACCAATTCCTCGATATATGGAAAGACAATTTTCTCTTCTTCAATTCCAAGGATAAGGTTTTCAATCAACGGCGCCTTTGAGAGTTTTGTAAAAACGTAACCCCTGGCGTCCACGTTGCTTTTCTTTAGATTTTCAAGAAATGGGTCGCCCACACCGGTGGAGTCAACCCAGACCACCGCATTGTTGTACTTTCTTAAACCAGTCACCACCCTATTTTTCATCACACCCCAGGAGCTTTTGTTGAACCTGGCAAAATAGACAAGGGAGCCGTTGGAGTTTAAGATCGTCAATACAGTGAAGTCCCGGTGTCTTGCGATGTCCAGCCCTGCAAAATATGACATTTTGTCAATGGGATCTTGGAGCTCTCCCACGGTTCTTTCCCACACACCTGGAAAGACCATTGAGGCGTCATCGACAAATTCGGCAAGATATTCCTGTCTGAAAATCTGGCTGGG
>JAUWME010000528.1 GCA_030613285.1 Candidatus Zymogenus sp.
TGTTGCCGTTGCACTGCTCTGCAAAATCTTTCAGAGCCTCCATAATTTCATCTGACGTTGCCATTAATTATCTCCTTTTATTATTAAAGTTCCTTGTGTGTTATTATTTTCTTGAAATTCCTGCAAATAAGATTCAAGATCGCCCTGGTCTAACATTTATCCAATACCCCCATTCAAGCTTAGTACTCCTCAATCCCACCCTGCTTCATTATCTCCGCCATCGATTTATCCAACGCCTCAATTACAAAATCCACTTCATCAGGCTCAATCGTTAAGGTCGGCATCAAACGCATCACCGATGGCTCGTTCCCCGTATAAATGGCCATCACGCCGTTCAGCGCAAGCTGATAGCTCATCCTGGGGCCTATGCTGTCGTTGGTGTATTGCAAGCCCATCATAAGACCCTTTCTCCTCACTTCTTTAAATAGCTCTGGATATTTCTTCAAAAGCTCGTCATAACCTTTTTGGAAACGCTTCCCCATCTTATCAGCATGCTCCGGGATTTTGTTCTCGATAAGATAATCGATAACAGCCAAAGAGACGATACATCCGAGGTCAGAGCCGCCAAAGGTGGAAAGATGCGTAAATGGGTGAGTCACTATAAAGTCGTTCAGCTCTTCCCTGTAGATTGTGGCAGAGATGGGATACAGCGCCCCTCCCATCGATTTTGCTATAGTCATAATGTCTGGCACAACGCCTGAATGTTCACAGCTAAAAAACTTTCCGGTTCGCCCAAAGCCGGTCTGTATCTCATCAAAGATAAGCAAGGTCTCCGTATCGTCACATAGCTTTCTGAGGCCCTTCATATATTCGTCCGTGGCAGGATATATTCCCCCCTCCCCTTGAACGGGCTCAATTATTATGGCCGCTGTATCCTCGGTTACGGCCTCTTCCATCGCCTTCAGATCGTTGTAGGCAACCTGCGTGTAGCCGGGAACCATCGGGAAAAACGGTTTTTTATACTCATCCCGACCAATTGCCGCAAGAGAAAAACCAGTGTGTCCGTGGTATGCCTTTATGGTCGAGATTACCTCTGTTTTCATAGAAAATCCCCGGGAGAGCTTTATGGCAAAGTCGTTGGCCTCACCGCCGCCAGAGCCGTACATTGTGTACTGGAGGTCGCCTGGGGTTATCTCTGCAAGCTTCTTTGCCAGATCGGCCTTGGGCTTACTGCAAAGGAGAAAAACGCCAAGGTCATATTCGTCCAGAGCATTTTTCAATGCATTCACAATTTCCGGGTTTCTCCTGCCGACATTAAACGAACCGGCAGACGTTATGCAGTCGATATATTTTTCTCCGGTTACATCCCAGACAGCTGCCCCTTCTCGTTTGCCCTCAATGATGGAAAGTCCCGCATTTTTTAGTGTCCGGGCCTTTTGGGGGTTGACATACTTAGCAAAATCTGAAAGCGCTTTCTGCTTTAGTTCCTCAAGCTCACTCTTGTTCATCTCTTTTCCCATCTGGGACCTCCTTAAAGAAACACAACTCTACTATTGATTTTCGTCGTGTATAAATAATATTGAGATTTCATTACTATGCAAAACCTCAAGCCATTTTACCGGAAATTTTTGAAAATTCTATCATAATCCAAAGCAAACAATTGAAAGATAACCACCATTTCCTTTTTTGGAATTGCTTTTGTTGGAATTTATATCACAATCAACCACCTTGAACCTAATCCTCCATGAGAAAAGATGAATCACCCTTTCCCTCCCTAATTAGTGATGGCTCATTACCTGTAAGGTCAATTATTGTAGAGTGGTGGGGAACAATCCTTCCGCCGTCTA
>JAUWME010000419.1 GCA_030613285.1 Candidatus Zymogenus sp.
CCATCACATTTATTGTTATGGCTCTGACCTTTTTCCCGACACTCGCCAAAACAGCGCCTGTAAAAATCATCTTCCTTCACCATTCCGTGGGTGAAGGGCTGATAAATGAAGGCAGTGTGAGAGAAAAACTGCCCGCCCTGGGCTATAAGTTTTTTGACCACGGCTACAACGAGGAGGGACTAAGAAACGCCAACGGTTCCCACACCGGAAAGAATTTTAACGTCCCCGGTGACAACACCAACCCGGACGGTTTTGCCAACATCTTTGGACAGGGGCTCACCAATCCTCCCGCAAACACATTCAGCCACCTTATGCAATACGACGTGATCCTGTTTAAATCCTGTTATCCAGTAAGTAATATAGAGAGTGCTGATGACCTCAACCGCTACAAGGCCCACTACCGCTCTATTATAAATCGAATGGCCAGCTACCCAAACAAGACCTTTATCATCGTAACGCAGCCACCACTGGTTCCAAACGAGACGGACACAAACACAGCAAGGCGCGCCCGGGAATTTGCAAATTGGTTAAAATCAGATAGCTTTCTTGCGGGCCACAACAACGTGTTTGTCTTTGATTTTTTTGGGAGACTGGCAGGAAGCGACAATATGTTAAAAGCGGGGTATCGGCAGGATAGATACGATTCGCACCCCAACAGCAGGGCGAACAGGGAGATCGGCCCCGTCTTTGTCAACTTTATTGACAGGACAATAAAGAACCGTGGGACGATTCACCCCACTCCAATGCCGAAAAGGGAAGTGGAAGAGACTCCGACAATAGCAACGACCCCGGAAGTTACTCCAGAAATATCCCCCAATGTGTCGTCAATGATAGACGATTTTGAGACGAAATCGACCAACTGGGAGACGAGCACCGACAGGGGTAAATCGACTGTGGAGTTTGGCTTTGATAATGTAAAGAGCAAAAACGGGAATCGCTCCCTCAAGATTATCTACAATCTACAAAAAGATAGCTATGGAGACTGCGGCCGCTATTTTGACAATGCTCAGAACTGGGGCGCTTACGGCGGTTTTTCCATGTGGATATATTCTGAAAAGGGTGGAGAGAAAATAACCCTGAATCTTTTTTCGGGCAGCAGCAGCGATCCCACACCTTTTGATGTTTCCTTTACAACAACTCGAGGCTGGAAACTCTATTCATTTTCGTGGGCGAGATTCAAAAAGGCCGAGTGGGCCAGCGGTGGTCTCACCAAGATCAACCCGAATAGAATGACAGGATATGGCCTTGGGCTGGGCGACTACACAAAACCGATTGCTGGCACCATCTGGATTGACGACATAGGCCTCGTTTCGAAGTAGAGGGCTGCAGAAAGATTTGATTTGGTGAGGGGGGTACTCAATACTCCCCTCACCTGTTTTGCAGATATTTTTTACTTCCTGCCAAATCCCAATTATCAATCTCAATTTCTATTTATCTATCTTCCACCTATCCGATGAGCCGGTCAGTGATGTCAATATTCTCTCTTTCTCGTCATCGGTTATTCCCATGTCCTCGTAATCTTCTCCCTTGCGCCGCTTGATTTCGTTCATGCACACTGCATGGGTGTGGGCGTTTAGAGGAAACTTTGATGTGAAGTAGATTGTGACGAGTATGAAGAATATCGGCACAACGCTAAAAAGGATACGAATCATCATAACGGCGGATTCCCCCTGTACCTCAAGATGCCCATCGTAATTTACAAACCAGAGACACGCTGGAACGACCGCCAGGGCAAGCCCCGAAGATATTTTCCTTATGAAGGTGAAGAAGCCGGCATATACCCCCTCCCGGCGTTTTCCGGTCATCAGCTCGTCCACGTCCGAGATGTCAGGAAGCATTGCCCAGGGCATGATGGCAACGGGGGCTGTCCCTATGCCGAGAAAAATGGCATAGATGTAGAGAAAAGTGTTGGGGATATCAGCGGGAAAAAACCACGCCACTGACATTATAACGCCCCAGATGATGAGCCCTATTGTCATGGAGTATTTCTTTGATGTGCGGTGGGCGATTATAATAAAGATTGGGAGAACGATCATCTCTGTAAAGAGCATTATCCCAAGAAGTGAAGAGCCTATAGATTCTCTGCCGAGATAGTATTTTGCAAAGTAGAGGAACGTGGCCATGAGGATGTCAAATGCGACAAAGGCGAAGATGTAGAGTCTCAGGAGATACAAAAAGGAGCGGTTCTTTGACGATTCCCTGAAGGACTCCAAGAAGGGGAGTGGTTTGGATCTCTGGTATTCTGGACGCTCGTACGAAAAGTAGAAGGAGCTGATAAAGGGGAGGGCATAAAGGAGCCCGAATATCCCCGCCATGACGGCGTAGCCGGTGCCGGCGTCTGTGAATTGTTTTACTATAATTGCCGGTAACGCCGCCGAAAGGAGGCTCGAAAAGAGGGAGAAGACCCCCCTGTAGCCGGAAATGCTGCTCCTTTCGGCGTAGCTTGTGGTGAGCTCCGGGATGATGGCGTTAAATGGGATCATGATCATGGTAAAGACGGTCCTGAAGAAGAGATGTGTAATGAGATAATAGAAGAAGAGGACGACCTGATTATCCACTTTCAACGGAAGCCACATCAGGAAAAATGAGATGGCGACGGGGAGGATACCGATAATAAAATAGACTCTCCTCCTTCCCCAGCGGCTTTTTGTCTTGTCGGATAATATTCCCATCATTGGATCGGTTATAGCGTCCCAGACCTTGGCGATGACCATGTTAAGGGTAACAAAGAGCAGACCGAGGTAGACAACATCGGTTAAAAAGAACGTGTAGTAGACACCGATGAGGAGGAATGACCCCCCGCCGCGACAAGCCCCCAGGCCGCAAAAGACCTTGTGATACCAGGGGAGGCT
>JAUWME010000463.1 GCA_030613285.1 Candidatus Zymogenus sp.
CAGACGGATTACGTCCCGCATCCAGCCGTGAAACTGCCCCCCTTCTTCAAAGAGGGTGTAGGTTTCGTTGGCAACAAACCAGATGATTACCGCCGGGTTGTTTCTGTCACGCTCAACCATCTCTATCAGCTGACGCTGGGCAAGAGACATAAGCACCGGGTCTTTGAGTTGTTTAATCCCAACTGTGGAGGCCGGAAAATCGAGAATTCCCTGCTTCTCCTCAAACCAAGCGGTGAAACCCATTCCTACGATATAGAAGGGAATTTCTTCGCTCACCATGATTCCACGATCTCTGGCGGCGTAGAGCTCCCTGACGTTGTGGGGGTAGTGGGCCAACCTGATGAAGTTTGCGTTCATATCCTCAATGAGGGTCAAGTCTCGATTTATTATCTCATCGTTTTGGGTGGCTCCAAGGTCGGGATCATCCTCGTGCCTGTTTATCCCCCTCAGAAATGTCTTTTTGCCGTTGATATACAATCCATCCTCTTTGACTTCGATTGTGCGAAATCCAATTTTTGTCATTGAGGTTTCAGTTTTGCTGTCAGTCTTTATGGAGAGTGCAAGTCGGTAGAGATGGGGGCTTTCCGGGTGCCAAGGGTGGGGATTTTTAACTTCAAAACTCAGAGTTTTTGTCTCAATCTCGTCTTTGGATCGATACAAATATCCCGAAGTTGTATATTCAACGCCGTCGGGGCCAGTTAGCGAACCCGATATAATGTAGTGTTTTTTGGAATCGTAGTTGTGGATAAAGACTTGGACGTTGACTGTGCCGACCTTCTCCCCATCAATATCTTCAATCTTTGGATCGACCACCGCCTTGAAGATATAGTTACGTGGCATCCCCTCAATGTAAACGTCCCGGTATATTCCCCCGTAGACTCCCCAGCCGGGGCTGTGCTTATCCCAAGATTTTGTGGGGAGCGATGCATATGTCAGGCGGTTGTCCGCCCTGACTATTATAATGTTTTCTTTCCCCTGCTTCAAGTATTTAGTAACGTCAAAGAAAAAAGGTGAGAACCCCCCCTCGTGGCTGCCAACAAGCTCGCCGTTGATCCAGACCTTTGACCTCAACAGCACCCCCCTAAAACAGAGGCGAATAAAGTCCGAGTTGGCAATGTCCGGGTCGGGAGCGAATTTGAAGAGAAACCACGTCACGCCTTGGTGATCGCTGTGAGGCCCGTTGTAATAGTTGTAGGTAGAGGGCACCTTGACGTCCATCCAGCCGGAGTCGGTCTCGGTTGTATCTTGCCACCGTTCGTCTTCCCCCGTCTCGTTGTGGTCAAAGCGCATTTTCCAAATGCCGGCGAAGTTCTGCTTGGGATAGCTTCTCGTCTCAAAGTCTGTGGGGTAGGGCAGATTGTTTTCTATGAGGACGTTTGCATCATTGATGGTTATGATTTTGTAGTCGGCATTAATCATGTCAAAGGGGGCCGCAATCTCAAAGTCGGGATACACTTTAAGTAGATAAAATAGTGATCCAGCGATGATGAGGGTGAAGGCCGCAAATACGATAAGCAACCTGACTATCCATTTCATAATAGCTCCGCAAAAGATTATTGAAGATACTAAATCTAATGTATTTCTTTTGGTGGCCAAATGTCAAGTCAAATATGTTGTGGTGCTGAGAGTGATGAGGGAGTGGGAAATAGGATTTAAGTGAAAATGACATTAGTTGTCCTTCCCTTTGAAAGCGGGAAGCCAGTTGATATTATTCTGGATCCCCAGGCAAGCTGAGGATGACAGAATTTGTCATTCCCGCGAAAGCGGGAATCCAGGCTAAAAATAGAATCATATCATTCTGGATTCCTTTGTCAAGCAGGCAATGACTAAAACAAAGTTTGTTTTGAAAGAAGGCGCTGTTTGTGATACCATATTTTGCAAGATGCCTTTCGTGGAGCGGATTGAATCTATATCTCTACAAAATAACTTCTTTTTTAATGGGAGGAGATATGACCGAAATTAATCAAGAGACATGTAAAAAGTGTGGCCTCTGTGCAAAGGCCTGTGCAGCAAAAATCATAAAGGAGATTGAGGGGGAGTTTTTTGTAGTGCCGTATCCAGATTGGGGATGTATTGAGTGTGGCCTCTGCATGGCCGTATGCCCCACAAAATCGATATTAGTTCCCGGATTTAACTACGATGACTTTGAGCGTCTTCCTCGCACAAAATTGGGTTTTGATTCCCTCTATGATATGCTCCTTTGCCGACGCTCGGTGAGGAGTTACAAGAAAGACCCGGTATCGAGGAACATCCTGAACTCGATTGTTCAAGCCGCCGCAACTGCTCCCATGGGCGTGCCACCCAGCAGTGTAGAGGTCTTGATATTTGACAAAAGAGATGATATTGAAGAGTTGCTCGTCGATGTGACAAAGGACTATGAGGGGTTGCTCTTTATGATGGGAAACCCTTTCTTGCGTCAAATCCTCCGACTCTCTCAAGGCAGTATTGTGTATAATATTCTTGAAAACCATGTCGTACCAGCGGCGAGGTTGTGTCTGGAG